>NZ_QNRN01000001.1:490360-533395 GCF_003315125.1 Bacillus sp. DB-2
CTGTCGCTTCCTCAGTTTCTTCTAATTCCACAACTTCTTCTGTCGCTTCCTCAGATTTCTCTAATTCCACAACTTCTTCTATTGCTTCCTCAGTTGTTTCTAACTCCGCAACTTCTTCTATTGCTTTCTCAGTTGCTTCTAACTCCACAACTTCTTCTGCTGCTTCCTCAGCTTTCTCTAATTCCACAACTTCTTCTGTCGCTTCCTCAAATCTCTCTAATTCTGCAACTTCTTCTGCTTCCTCAGCTTCCTCTAATTCCACAACTTCTTCTGTCGCTTCCTCAAATCTCTCTAATTCTGCAACTTCTTCTGCTTCCTTAGCTTCTTCTTCAAAAGCATCTGGTATTTCTATAGTAATTGTTTCTTCAAGCTTTTCATCTGCTTTTACAATCACTACATCTTCTAAGGTTTCTTCTTCGACTTGATTTGCTGCAACTTCAGCAACAGTTTCTTCTATTTCTGTATTACATTCATTTTCTTCTGTTAATATCGAATACACATGCTCTACTTTAGAATCTATTGACTCTTCTTGTAAAGTTTCTTCGTTATCTTCTGTAGATGATAACGCCACTACATCTTGCTCCTGCTTCAAGGCTTGTACAATTGTATCCTCTTTTTCCACATGCTGTCCTACTGTTTTATGAAGCAAATCATCACTTAGGCTTTCTTCTAATGAAGGGGCTTGACGTTCAACTTCGTAACCGTTTTTCTCTAACCATGTATCCACAACCGATTTTTCTTCTACTTTATTACTTCGTTCGTTCACTCCGTTCTTAACAGATGAACTTCCTTGTAGAACTCCCGAAAAGTCAGATAATGTATATCCCTTTTTCTCTAACCATGCGTCAACAACAGCTTTTCCTTCAACAGATATTTCAAGATCTTCTCTTTCCTTTTCTTCCTCCTGCACAACCTTCGTTTCTACTGAAGGACGGTTATATCCATAAATCGGAGAAATCATTTCTGTTGGACGAAATGGTCTACGGTTACTTTCTTGCGACGGTACGAATGCTTTTTTTACGACAGGCTCTGGTTCCGGTTCATATTGCAATTCCGGTTCCTCATATGTAGGTGCTTCTGTTTCCACATACGGTCGTCTGCTTCTTTCCACTTTTATTCCTCTTTGAGTAGGCTGTTCTTCATATGCTCCTCTTTGAACAGGTTGTTCTTCAAAGTTAGGCAGTTCTCTTACATCCTCCTCATCGAAGCCATTATCTGGTATTAATGGAAAACGACATTTCCCTGCATTCCGACTTGCCATTTGTGCTTCTCTTGCTTCAGTGTAGTGGTTTACACGAGGAATTTTCGGCTGAATTTCAATTTGTGCCGGTACTTCTTTATTCATCACTGTTTTTTCTTCCTCTTTGTTAAACAGCTTTTTCATCCAATCTAACATGTTTACCACTCTTTCTACTAAATAGTAACATCCTTTATTGTATCAGCATTCGGCAAAAAGTGCAGGTAAAATTAAGCATATTAGTTTTATACATAATATTCTAATTCACGATTGTTTTTCATATAGAAAAACGAGGTCTTACATGTAAGACCTCGTTTAATCTTTACCCTTCCGATATTCATCCACACTATCCGTTACACTTTGCAATAAAGAATTTACATACTGTGGGTCAGATAATTTTTTGTCTTCTTCAGGATTTGACATAAATCCAAGTTCTAATAGCACCCAGGAACTTTTGCCCAATTAAATCCAGAAAGATCGTCCCTAAATTTAATTCCATTTACTTTCACTTGATGATTCTCTCTCATTTTATTTACTATCGTTTGAGAGATTTGAAGACTTTCAGCATAAATCTCTTTCGTATACGGATTTCCTTCTGCTGGCGTCAATACAGCGAACCCACTTTGGTTTTTGTTTTCAGAACCGTCTGCATGAAGGCGCAAAAATAAATTCGCTTTATGATCATTCGCGAATGTTGCTCGTTCCTTATTACTTACATCAACCTCATGTGACGTTCTCGTCATCAATACTTGTATACCTTTTGCTTCCAGTTTTTCTTTCAATATAAAAGCCATCTCTAATACAAGAACTGATTCCCTCTTTTTCGTTACAACTCCCGCTGTTCCGTCTGTTACTTTATATTTTTGCGTAGTTGCTCCTGGACCAATTGGCTCTAAATTTAAATTCGCTTTTTGTTGATGACCTGGATCAATAACGACGAGAAACTTTTCTTGTTTTTCATTACTCTCTACTTTTTGTTCATTATTTTGCAGCGGTTGCTCAGTTGGCTGTAGCGGTGTAGTTTCCTCTTTCTTTTCCTCGGCCGGCACTTCCTCCTGCTTATGTTCCACTTGCTCATTCGTTTGAATTGCTTGCGGCTGTTCTTTCTTTTCTTGTTCTTCTTGCTGCTTTTCTACCGGTGCGTCTTCCTTGTTATCTTTGTTTTTTTCTTGTATAGAAGATGTTGTTTCTTTTTTCGGCTCTTCTTGCGAACAACCTCCCATATATATTCCAATGACTGCAATAGCACTCATTATTTTTATATACTTCATTTTTCTCTCCTATCACTTTGCACCGGTCTCAAAGTTTTTCTTATAATTGTTTTATAATTCCATCCATATTTCC
This sequence comes from Bacillus sp. DB-2, assembly GCF_003315125.1. NCBI lineage: Bacteria > Bacillati > Bacillota > Bacilli > Caryophanales > Bacillaceae > Bacillus > Bacillus sp. DB-2. The sequence goes on from NZ_QNRN01000001.1 coordinate 492,942, forward strand.
AATATGAACGGGTTGCCACGTTTCTGTACCACGCTCTGCGGTATAGACTAGATAAGCATCATCAGCTACATTTACGAAAACAGGATCCCCCATATCCGTTTCATATCCGATAACAATCCATTCCTCTTTCCATTTTCCACTTTCTTCACTTATTAATGAATTTTTATGTTTATCATATCGATAACCGATTTGTCCTTTTTCTAATTCATTTTCGCTAAACACATATATTTCATAGGAACCTAGTTCGATATCTTGCTGTTTTGAAGTTTCAATTCGTTTCAGAAGTTCTACAATTTTTGGTTGTTGTTTCATACGTCTACCCCCTTCTTTTTTCTAAATTTTACCTAATCCACTTTTGAAATACAATATAGATTTCGAGAGGAAACGTTACAATCCTAGGAATTTCGCACAAAAAAATAGCCTCACATATGCGAGACTACTTTTTCTAACATCAATTAAAATTTAAATTCTTGTCCAACTTCAAAGCTATCTTCTAATACAAGAATACCTTTTTCTTCTGGAGCATCTGGAAGCTCTAACTCACGTGCAGAGCAAATCATTCCAGAAGAAGGAACACCGCGAAGTTCAGCTGGTTTAATTAACATACCACTTGGCATTACAGCACCGATTTTTGCAACAACAACTTTTTGTCCTGCGTCAACGTTTGGTGCACCACATACGATTTGTAATGTTTCTGTACCGATTTCTACTGTACAAATGTTTAATTTATCAGCATTTGGATGCTTCTCTTTTTCAGCTACATAGCCTACAACAAATTTCGGCGTGAAATCAGCTTCTACTTTTTCTTCAAAGCCATTCTTCGCTAAAATTCCGTTAATTTTTTCAACAAACTCTTTCGTTAATGTAACGTTTCCGTTGTCTGTTACTTCTACATAAGAAGACGCATTAAAGATGTTGAATCCTGCTGTTACGTTGCTTTCACGATCGTATACGCGAGCAACATCTCCTTTGCGGTCAAATGTACGGTTTTCTAAAGTAATATCTTGTAAGGTAACAATTAAAGTGTCACCAATTCCTTCAAGGTTGTAAAAAACGTTCACTTCGTTCATCCTTTCTCTTTTCCATCTGTCTTCTTCCGATTCTTCGCTAAAATAAAGATTGGTTCGAAGTCCCCATCTTCATATACGAATGAAAGTGATGTAATCGGAACATGCCCTTCGGCAAAAAATTTCATTGTCATTTGTGCAATAATATCATAACCGATTTCGTTGACGATATCAGCAATAATTAATACATCTTGGTGAGGAACTGCAACAACCATATCACCAGAGATCTTTTCCCGCATCGAGTGTAGTAACGATTCGTTTAAAATACGACTCGCATCGTATCCATCATTTGTGTTTAAAAAGTAGAATGTATTACCTGCTACTGTCTCCTGCTTAAATTCATAGCCTAATGAGCGAGCATTAAATAATGCCATTTCACGTACTTGTTCCTCTGTAAGCTCTAATTTTTGCAATAAGCGCTCATCAATTAATCGATACGTTTTATTAGAATCTAGCGCATAGTAAATACGTGTTTCCGCCGTATGGTCCGTCATAATAAACGGATTTCCTTCTTCTGATTGTTTCGGGAAAGAAGTAGAGCGAATAACAGGTAAAATTTTCGCCGTGCTATTTTCTTCTTTATGCATTGCAATTAGCGCTTCTTGTACGTAATAAGCGACCTCTTCAATTGCTTTTTCTTTGTTCACTTCCCATTTTGCAACTACTCCTGGAAGTGATACGTTAATACCTTTTTTCGAGTCTGTTTGTTCAATACGAAGAACTTCTTTCTCGCTATCATAATGACAGTCCCATTCTGGTCGAGATAATTTCTTCATTAACTCGTCTTTCATCTTTTTACTTGTCATTTTCATCTCTTTTTCCTCCCTTCCAAAAAAATAACCTCCCCCGCGAAGGTAGAGGTTGTTTTTACAATTCAATTGGCTAATTGTCTTATTTTAAACCTTCAATAAACTCTTCGATTTGCTCTTGTGTTTTACGATCTTTATTTACATAGCGTCCAGTTTCTTCACCTTTATTGTACGCTACAAAGCTTGGAATGCCAAATACGTCTACTTTCACGCATAAATCAATAAATTCATCACGATCTACATAGTAAAATGAGAAATCACTATACTTCTCTTCTACTTCTGGCATAAATGGATCAACGAAACGGCAATCTGGGCACCATTCTGCTGAGAACATGAAGACTACATTCTCTTCATTTTTTAATTCTTGGAATTGTTCCATGCTTTCTAATGATTTCATCTATATTTCCTCCTCTAACGAGTGCACTTTTTCACACTATAATCTTTTCTTTATACTACCATACATCGCGCATGGTGCAAGGTTTATGCTTGCTTTTCATCATACTTATATTGCCCAACAAGTAACTTAACAACGTGTACAAATAATTCCGTTCGGTCGACATAATCATCTGTAAAAATACCGATAGCACCTTCGTGACTACGAATATCTTTTCGCTCTACAAACTCTTCCATCACTTCACTTAGCTCTTTTCCTTCTTCAAGCGGTGCTAAAAAATCGTCTGGTAACTTAATACGCGCCCCGCCCGCAACAAATGTTTTACCTTCAATCGTCGCTAAAGCACCCCAGTTACACATAAATAACCCATGCTCCGTTTTCATAACGCCGCCTTCTAGCCCAATGCCGATATGAGCTGCACCTTCCTGCAATGCTCTCTTCGCTCTATTTACTGCTCCTTGCATCGTCTCTTCATCTGAAAAAGGCTGATTTGCTACTCCTGATGGAACAGAAAGAGATGTAATTTCAGCATCTTCCCAAACCTTCTCCACAGCCCCAACCTTCGTCTTATTCTTCGATCCAACTACTACCTTCATTTCATTCACCTCTATATAAATTCATACTCATATTCCTTCTACATTCAAACTTTTCACTTTCACAACTTCGGGACTCAAACGTTAAAATAGATCATACTCTCACTATCTATTCGGAGTGAGCACCGATTAAGCACTAACCGCTACCACTCATCGCTGGGCCATCTATTCAATCAAAAAAAGAAAGAGCTTTTCTAAAATCATTACCGGCCTCGAACACAAAAACAGCCTTCCTCTCGCTTCCTATCCGGGGTTTAAACACATCATTCGAGCACCAATTAAGCACTAACCGCCACCACTCATCGCTGGGCCATCTCTCCTACCTAAAAAAAGAAAGGCTCTTCAGCCCTTCTTCCTCTTTACGCGTTATTCTTAATTGTCTCTAACGTCGTTTTGTCCGTCGCTCTCACAAGCTTCGTAATTAATTCCTTCGCTGCCGCATAATCATCAACATGTAAAATAGAAGCATGTGTATGAATGTAGCGTGCACAAACACCAATTACTGCTGATGGGATACCAGAGTTACTTGTATGCACACGGCCCGCATCTGTACCACCTTGTGAAATAAAGTATTGGTACGGAATGTTATGTGTTTCTGCTGTATCTAAAATGAATTCGCGCATTCCTCTATGTGTTACCATTGTACGGTCATAAATACGAAGAAGAGCGCCTTTTCCTAATTGACCGAACTGCGTCTTATCACCAGATGCATCATTTGCTGGACTTGCATCAAGCGCATAGAAAATATCTGGTTGAATCATATTTGCAGCAGTTTGTGCTCCGCGAAGACCTACTTCTTCTTGTACAGTCGCACCAGAGTATAATGTGTTTGGTAATGTTTCATCTTTTAATTCTTTTAGCAATTCGATAGCAAGGCCACATCCATAGCGGTTGTCCCAAGCTTTCGCCATAATTTTCTTTTCATTTGCCATTGGCGTGAATGGGCAGATTGGAACGATTTGTTGCCCTGGCTTTATGCCAATTTCAATCGCATCTTCATAACTATCTGCACCTATATCAATTAACATATTTTTTATATCCATCGGTTTTGCACGTTGCGCATCACTTAATAAATGAGGAGGAATGGAACCAACAACCCCAATAACAGGACCATTCTTCGTCATAACTTGTACACGCTGAGCTAATAGTACTTGGCTCCACCAGCCACCTAACGTTTGAAAACGAAGCATCCCATTTTTCGTAATTTGCGTAACCATGAAACCTACTTCATCCATATGACCTGCTACAAGAACGCGCGGGCCAGTTTCGTCCCCTTTTTTCAGGCCAAATACGCTACCTAAACCGTCTTGCACAATCTCATCAGCATATTTGCTTAATTCTTGCTTCATAAAACTGCGCACATCATGTTCAAAACCTGATGTACCTTGTAATTCTGTTAACGTACGAAATAATTGTAATGTCTCTTTATTCACGAAGTCCCCTTCTTTCAAACCTTAGTAGAATACCTCTTTTATTGTAACGAAATTTTCGAAATGTTTCTAGTTTCTTCTTTTTTAGTTGCATTTGCATTATAATTATTATTGGTACACTATTTTTATTTTACAGAATTGAGGTGAATATATGAGCTGGAAAGGTTTAGTCACAGGTCTTGGCGTTGGGTTCGCAGCTGGTTATTTCGTTGCAAACAAAGTACAAGAACAATCCCATATTTCTTCAGAAAAAGCATTGAAAATGGTGAAACAAGCATTAAGTCATAAAGGTGAAATTACTGGCTCTTGGGTACATATGGTTCCAGAGGCATTTGAAAAATATGATGTCGCGTACGAAGTTTATCGCGGCGGTCTTACAACGATGTTAGATGAAATACAAGAACGATTTGAATTTTTAGTTGATGCTAAAACAGGTACTGTTTTAGAGGTTATAGCAGCATAAAAAGAGGTTTCCCATTAGGTGAACCTCTTTTTTTTTAGAATTACCAACAAAAGCTGATAATAACAGCAATACATAATAAGTGGAGATTGTTCCAATAAATATTTTTGGACACCTTCCTCTTATTAATATTAAGCTTCTATATTTGTTTTTCTCTCTATCTTCTCGACTATATGCCCTTCCTCATTCCACTTTACTGCACGGTAATATGCATCATGATAAAAAGTAAACCACGCCTCTTTTTCAGCACCATACTTCATCCATTTTTGTTTATGTTCAATCGATGTCATTGGATAGTCATCATATGCCATTACCCATAATACATTTTGATGTGCATACGTCGGTAAAATGTCCGCTAAATGAAGCATCGTTTCACCCTGACTTTCAAGGACGACAACAGCATGTCCATCGCTATGACCACCCGTATGCACCATCTTTATTTCATCCGTAATTTCTATTTCTTGCCTGAACGTAACAATCTTATCAACGATTGGCTCCCAATTTTCCTTCCAATATGTATTACGCGATCTAACATTCGGATTTTTCATTTCATTCCATTCAGTCTCACTTACATAAATCGTTGCGTTCGGAAACGCCGGAACAAGGCGATTTCCCTCCCATTTTGTTAAACCAGATGCATGGTCAAAATGAAGATGCGTCATTAAGATGTAATGAATATCTTCATTATGCAGTCCCAATTTTTCTAAGGATTCCTTAACTGATGATTCTTCTGTTACACCTTGATTCCGCTTCATTTTCTCATTCAATTTACCATTCCCTATCCCTGAATCAATAAGCATGTTTCCTTCTTTCGTTTGTAAGAGTAACGGATCTGTTCGTAAATAAATATGATTTGTATCATTATGTTTATATTTTCGTGACCAAAGTACTTTTGGCACAACTCCAAACATCGCGCCTCCATCTAAATGTGTATTCCCACCTTTTAGCCACGTCACTTTTATATTTCCAATTTGTAACTGTTCCATATCCCATCCCCCTTTTTCATTTAATTTTAACATAATATTCCGATTATTTTTCATATAAAAAACCTATGCATTACTGCATAGGCTCCGTACGATATTTTGCTTCAACTCGGTAAATACGATGACCTTTACTAGAGAATTTCTCTTCGTATTCTGTCATAATGTTTCCTTCATAATCACTATTATGAAGATCTAAGCTAAGGTAAGTTAATAACATACCATACTCAGCCATACTCATAAGAGAATATTCAAATAATCCCTGGTTATCAGTTTTGAAATGAATTTCTCCGCCATCTACTAACACTTCTTCATAATTGCGTAAAAATGTTTTATACGTTAAACGACGCTTCGTATGACGATTCTTCGGCCATGGATCTGAGAAGTTTAAATAAACGCGGTCAATTTCACCTTTCGCAAAGAAAACTGTTAAATCTTCAGCATCTTTATTAATTAACTTTAAGTTCGGTACTTCTTCTTCAATTAATTTATCAAGTGCATCTACAACAACACTTGTGAATTTTTCAATTCCAATATAGTTAATATGCGGATTTGCTTTTGCCATATCATACATAAAGCGGCCACGTCCTGTACCTACTTCAATATGAATTGGCTGTTCATTTCCAAATATTTCTTTCCAGTTACCAGCGCTCTCCTCTGGGTTTCCAATTACGATATGTGAATACTCATTAATTCGATCCATTGCATAAGGCTTATGTCTTAAACGCATAGATGTCTCCCTCTCTTTACAAAACTATTTTAAAGGAAAAATTCCTTCTTTCTGTTTTAATCAATCTATCAAACAAAAAACCAAGTACGTACGAGCACTCGGTCCGTTTCTTTCAAGTATAAGATGTACCATTTTGATAAAAACTACATAAAGCATTAAACATTCCATGACGAAATAGCTTTTTCTCTTACATTTCTAGAGAGAGAAAAACACTCGAAAGGATGATCCGTTCATGCCAATTAATCAACAGCATCAATTAGAAGTGTTAAAAGATATTTTAATCAACCATCAAAGTGATTGCTGCGGGACAGTTTCTGAATGCGAGCAATTAGAGCGACTCATTCAATCGTTACTCGCAAACGATAGTATAAGTAGTGACACTAAAGTAATGCTAAACGATGTATATTCTTATAGTCAATCGGGTAAATCTTCCTCTAATTTGGACAACCATATTTCCAATAATCAAGAACAACTTACTCAGTGGATTGCTGGAATGGACAATTTTTCTTAAGTATTATTCTGAAGCAAGTAGTTGCTGTAAATATTGATGCCAATATTTAGCTTCTGCTTGCTGCTTTTTTGTTGTGTGCCATTGCATAGATAAAATCGTTTGTGCTATCACATACCATCTCATACGCCTAAGCAATGATTCATCTAGTTCAATCTCATAATATCCGAGCCACTCACTCCATTCATGGCGCGGAACATACCAATATAATAACATACCAAGATCTAAAGCTGGGTCAGCAATAACAGCCCCATCCCAATCAATTAAAAACAATTCATCTTCGTCCGACAATATCCAATTGTTATGGTTTACATCACAATGGCATACAACGAATTCATTGTACTCAATATCTTTTAATGACTCCGTTAAATATTGAAGACCTTGCTGAATTGTTTCATCAGCTCTTATATCTCCTCTTAAAACGAGCTGTAATTGTTGTAATAACTCTTGCGCATGAAGCGGCTGCTTTCCTAGCCTTTGAATCATCTGCACAAGCGCTTTAGAGGAGTGTATTTTCTTCAAAAGTTTCGCAACACGTTCTAGTTTCATATCCTCTGGCTCTAACTTCTGTCCCGGAAGCCATTTTTGAGCAGAAATTACATCACCGTTCGTTACCCTTCTTGTCCAAAGTAATTTTGGAACAATTCCTTCTGCTGACAATACCGCTAAAAAGGGCGATGTATTCCGCTTTAAAAATAACTTTTGTTGTCCGTTTTGCGCAATATATGCATCGCCCGTTACTCCACCAGCCGGTATAAGACTCCACTCTTTTCCTAATAATTGTTCCAACCATTCCATATTCATTACCCGTTAACAAATCCTTATCTTTTATAGTTATGAAAAGAAAAACCGCAACATTTCTACACATGTTGTGGATTCATATATTTTACTGTATTTGAATGAAAAAACTTGGCATAAGCCGAAAACAGGATAAATCACCTGTTCTTCTAGTTTATTTTACAAAATCAATCATAGAATGACAACTTATGAAAATCGTCACCTTTGTCAATTCTACATTTATTACATTCTCATCGTCAAGTAGCGATTTGTCACATTATCGTCAATATATACGTGCTAATTGGAGCCAATTGAAGTTCCTTTCCTCTAAATGAAGAAATTGGCTCTATTTTCGCTTGCTTTTCGTTTACTAACACATGCCACGTTTCTTCTTTTGGAAGCTGCACCGTTTTAGCTTCCAAACCGCTATTAAATAAAACTACAATCTCTTTCCACGGTCCAAATAATTCTACATGCTCTAGGTGGTATGCCAGTACTTCTGTAGATGTTTGCAAAAAAGTCATATGCGTTTTTATAAGGTCTGCATTTTGTAATCGGAATGCCCCGTGCCCTTTGCGAATCGCAATTAACCCTTTTATATAGTTAACGGTCTCCATCTCTTTCTCTTTTTGATCCCAATCTAATTGATTAATTTCATCATTTGCATTATAACTATTTTCATTCCCTTGCTTCGTACGATAAAACTCTTGCCCCGCATGTAAGAAAGGAATCCCTTGTGAAAGAATAACCATTGCAGTTGCTAAACGATGACGCCTTTTCAAAATTTCTTCTGATTCTGGATTACTTTGCACTAGTTTATCCCACATCGTCATATTGTCATGACATTCTACATAGTTGATGCTTTGCATTGGCTCTAGAAACAATCCTGTTTCTTTCATACTTAAAAGGCTACCAGCTACTATATACTGCAAATGATTACAATCTACATGCCCACCAAATGCAAAGCCACGTTTATTAATATTAAAAGTACTTCCTTTTATTCCATCACGAAATTGATCATTAAACTGTGCGATACATGGCATTTTATTCGCATTATTTAACGTCGCTTTCTCTTCAAGAGGAAGCGGTGTTTGCAAATCCCATCCTTCACCTAATAACAGCGCATCCTGCTTTATTTTTCGTACTTCTTTTTCTAATTCATTCATCGTTTCAACATCTAAAATTCCCATTAAATCAAATCGGAATCCATCAACATTGTATTCAGTAAGCCAATATAAAACAGATTCTATAATAAATTTCCTCATCATTTTCCGTTCAGATGCTATATCATTTCCAACTCCCGTCCCATTAGAAGGCATACCGTCTTCCCCATGACGAAAATAATATCCCGGGACAAGCTTCTCAAATGATGATAATTCTCTTTCATAAACATGATTATATACAACATCTATAATCACCCTGATGCCGTGATCATGAAATGTTTCAATTAGTTGTTTACACTCTACTATCCTGTTATATGGATCAGAAAGGTTTGTAACATAAAATCCTGTTGGTATATTGTAATATAACGGATTGTAGCCCCAATTATATGCGGAAGCAGGATTCACTTCATCTACACCACCAAAACAATGTAAAGGTAATAGTTCAACATGTGTAACGCCTAAATCTTTTATATGAGACAATCCTGTTAATGTCCCATTTCGTCCCATTGTCTCTTCTTCCATCAATCCTTTATATGTTCCCTTTTTATTCACTCCACTGTTTGGGTGAATAGTAGCGTCACGAATATGCAGTTCATACAATATGGCATCTGTCATTGACTGTAATGGTGATAATTCTACTCGTTTTGTCACATTCGTTTTTTCCAAATCGATAACGACGCCGTATTTTCCATTTATCGTCGCAGACTTTGCATAAGGGTCAACCGCTTCGTTCCATATTAAATTAATACAAACAAGGAATGTATATCGTGCTCCATCATGATCACCTTGTAATGTATGAATCCACACTCCGTTTTCTTCTCTGTACATTTCATAATCAATATATTCTTTATCACTTTTATAAATCCGTACTTTCGCAAGCCTTGCAGTCGGAGCCCATACTTTAAATATTGTTTCTTCTTTTTTATACACAGCACCTAAGTCGGTACCTTCGTAATAATATTTTTCATCGAAAACTACTGTTCGAATCACAGCGCCTATTTGTAAATCTGTTTCTTCATTCCGTTCATCACGTACTGTATAATACTTCCCCACATCTATCGGCTCTTCTATAAAACATTCATACTTCGTTGCATCTGGAAGAGCAATAGTATGAACAATCGGTAACTCTTTCACATTGCTTCCTTCTTGTAAACGAAATGTCCGGCTTGTTCCATACGCATGCGGGAGCAAAATTGTAATTTTATTCATTTCATCTAAATAGGCATCAAATGGACGTTTTACTTTCAACATAAAAAATCACCATCATTCTTAAAGTTAAAATGAAACGAGCTGCAAATGATAAGGGGTTTCTTATCAGCGAAGCTCTATACAGTAACACATTATTCCCTATAGTATATTCACCTGTATAAAAAACGTTTTCATACATTCTATTTTTGTAGTTTTATTTCAGTAATCGATTTATACTTCGGCGTTTCCTTAACGTGAGATTCATACAAAGTAATCGTATCTGCTTGAAATGATGTTACAGGTAACTCTTTTACATTTGTCAGATCAAACACTTTTTCTCCTACCCATTTACGCGCAACAGTAATATGTGGATGATAAGGACGTGTCTCTAGAGAGAAGCCATTTTCTTCACAAATTGTATGCACTTGCTTTTGTAAAGTAAACAAATCTTGATTATCACTTATCCCCGCCCAAAATATACGAGGCTGGTCCACCTGTCCGAATGTAGAAAGTCCTTGTAACGTGAACGATAATTCCGTTTTTTCTGTAAGTGTTTGTAATCCATTCTTTATTCCTTCTAACTGTTCCTCTGTCGCACTTCCTAAAAATGAAAGGGTAATATGATAGTCTTCTTCATGTACCCACGAGCGAAATGGTAATTCATCCTTCATTTCCTCTTTATAATTAGAAAGAATTTCTTTTATATGACGTGGTAAAGTTACTGCGACAAAATAATGCGGCACCATCTACATCGTCTCCTTTATGTTATTGTTGCTTTTCTTCCTTATCTCATTCAGCTAAAAAGAATCCGCCCTCTAAAGTAGAGAGCGGTCATTATTTACATATCTTTTATTTCGCTAATTCATGAATTGCCTGAGCATAAATCGCTGTCGCTTTTAATAAATCTTCAATTTCAATGTACTCATCTTTTTGATGCGCAAGTTCTTCTTTTCCTGGGAATAACGGGCCAAATGCAACGCCAGCTTTCAATGAACGAGCATAAGTACCACCGCCAATTGCTAACAATTCAGCTTTTTCACCAGTTTGTTCTTCATATACACGTTGCAAAGTACGAATTAACGTATGATCTTTGTCAACGTGATGCGGGCGAGAGTTAGAATAATCCGCTACTTCAAATCCATGAGTACCAACATATTCTTTTAACTTTGCAATTGTTTCTTCAAAGTTAGTTGTAACTGGATAGCGTACATTTAATCCTAAATTACCACCGTTTTCTTGCGAGTAAGACAAGCGACCAACATTCACTGTTAACGGCCCGCTAATATCATCTTTATAAGAAATACCAGCTTTTTCTCCAATAATATCACCCGTAAATGTTTCTGTTACAAACGAGGCAAATGAAGCCCCTTTTCCATCAAGAGAAACTTTCGTTAAGAAGTTTACCAATAATAAACCTGCATTTTCTCCCTTTTCCGGAGTAGATCCGTGAGCTGAAATCCCTTTGATTTGCAACGTCACCGTCTTTCCTTCTACAAGTGCTTTACCTATTTTTTTAGCAGTTTGTAAATACTCCTCATATGCTACTGTAAGTGTATTTACATCTTCTCCTGTAATAACTGCTTCTGCAAAATCAGGAACCATATTTAAACGACGACCTGACTCAAATGAAATAAGCTTAAATGTGCCTTCTTTCTCTTCGCCACCACTTTGCACAACTTGTATGTCAGAAATTCCTTTTTCCGCATTAATAATCGGAAAATCTGCATCCGGCGCAAAACCGATTGTTGGCATTTCTTCATTTTTAAAATAATGATCTACACACTTCCAATTACTTTCCTCATCGGTTCCTAAAATCATACGAACACGTTTTGAAAGAGGTAAGCCTAATTCTTTAACGATTTTCATCGCATAATAAGCTGCCATCGTCGGCCCTTTATCATCAATTGCACCGCGTGCAAAAATCTTCCCGTCGCGAATATCCGCACTATACGCAGGAGTTGTCCAGCCATCTCCTTCTGGTACAACATCAACGTGACAAAGAATACCTACTAGTTCTTCTCCTTGTCCCATTTCAAGATGACCTGCATATCCTTCTAAATTTTTAGAAGCGAAACCTTCTGCTTCTCCTTTATGTAACATGAAAGATAAGGCTTTTTCTACACCTTCACCAAATGGTGCGCCCTCTTTCGCAGATTCTTCTTCCCATACACTTTTAATTTGTAAAAATTTTTGTGTATCACGAATTAAATCATCTTTTCGTTTTGTAACTTCTTCTGTCCAATTAATCGTCGACATCACGCATCCATCCTTCACTATATTGTCTCTTTCATCATAGCAAACGAAAATCTCTTATGCCATACATGAAAACCTAATAACGGACAATTGTAATATTTCAGATATTTCTTATTAGTTTTTCTTTTATTTTTTTAAAAAAATTTGCAGGAATTTGGCGTTTTACGTAGAAATTTATGAGTTAGTTGACTGACCAGACATAAAATGTCAACTACCAATATTTTTCTATATGAATATTTGTTAAACTTTTGTAAAATTTAAGTAAGTTAAAGCATGAATTTTATCATGTAGAGTACAATGGTAGTAACGACCTTCTTTCCTGAATGGGGTCAAAAAAACTAGTAGAGGAGCGGTTTTCTCTTGAAACCTACAACTACTCGTATGCTAACACGCATTAAATCAATTTATATGTACATCAATGAAAACGGTACGGTAACAACGAAAGACCTTGTAGATGAGTTCGGGATCACACCGCGAACAATACAACGTGATCTAAATGTGTTGCAGTTTAATGAACTCGTGTATAGCCCTTGCCGCGGCAAGTGGACAACGACAGGAAAGAAAGTGAGAATGACCTCATAATAAAAAATAATTGTATGTAAATAAATACATACCCCTTTCTAACTCATTAGAAAGGGGTCTTTTCTATACTTTGAAATTGGCGTTACTTTTCGTTATCTACTTGATACGTCTTTAACATTTCTACTTCTTCATCTGTTAATTCACGATATTGCCCAAGTTCTAACTCTTCATCTAACATTAAAGGTCCCATCTCTGTTCTCTTTAAATAAACTACTTTTTTCCCTACCGCTTCAAACATACGCTTCACTTGATGGAACTTTCCTTCTGTAATAACGAGTTCAATCTCAGAAATATCATCACTTTTTAAAATTGTAAGTTCGCCTGGCTTCGTTTCATAGCCATCTTCTAAAATTACACCTTTAGCGAATTCTATTACATCCTCTTCCGTTACAACGCCTGAAATGTGTGCATAATATTTTTTCGGCACATGCTTTTTCGGAGATAATAGTTGATGCGTTAACTTCCCATCATTTGTGATTAATAAGAAACCTTCTGTATCAATATCGAGCCTTCCAACAGGGAATGGATCGAAAATCGCATCTTCTAATTCTAATAAATCTATTACTGTTTCGTGGTTATCATCTTCTGTCGCTGAAATAACACCTTGTGGTTTATGCATCATTAAATAAACAAACTCTTTATATTCCACAACTTCACCGTGAATCATAACCTCTTGCTCTTCTACATTCACATGAAACTTCGCATCTTTCACTGGCGTTCCATCAATCTTCACAACGCCGTCTTTCAGTAATTTCTTTACTTCTTTTCTACTTCCGTGTCCCATATTCGCTAATAATTTATCTAATCTCATGTTCTTCACCTTCTTTATTTATCATAGAAAAGGGGACGTATTTACGCCCCTTTTGATTTCAACTTTATTTTGAATCTACTACCAAGTTTACGCTGGATTTTCTCTAAAGCTTCTCCGCCAAATACTCTTTCTAGTACTCCTGTGCGAATCGCTAACAATCCGTAAACAAGACCACCAATACCTGCACAAATCGCAACTGTAATAAGAGCACCAATACGGCCATCAGGCGAAATCATGAAGGATAGAAGCCATTGTGATAGTTTTACAGCAATAACCATTACAAGTGTTAAGACTGCAATTTGGAATGTTCTCTTATATACAACACCAAATGAATAGTGTGCGTGTTTTTTGATTTGTCTATTCGTATACCATACGGAAGCTAAGAAGCCGACTGCAGTAGCCAAGATCGCCCCAACTGTACCGAAATAACGAATAAAGATTACGTTACATGCAAATTTCAAAATAACACCCATCACAAGCGCAATAACCGCATGTTTCTGCTGGTTAATCCCTTGCAGAATTGCTGCTGTTACTGTGAATAAAGCGAATAACAATGCAACTGGCGCATACCACATTAATACTTGTCCACCTAGTGGGTCTGAATCGTAGAAAGCAGTGTAAATCGGATATGCAAGTGTAGAAATACCGACAACTGCTGGCAATGTTAAAAACATATTCGCCTGGAATGTTTGTGTAATTTGTAATTTCAAATAACGGTATTGCTTTTCAGTAAATGACTTTGTAATCGCTGGCACGAGCGTTAAACTAAACGCTGTTGCAAGTGATACTGGAATCATAATTAATTTATGCGTCCACATCGTGAAAATACCGAGTGCTCGCTCTGCGATATCTCCTTGACCAATCGCCTGCATAATAGAGTTAAATGTCAATGTATCAATTTGTTGATATAAAGGAATTGTTAATCCAATTACAACATAAGGGATTGCATATGCAAACAACTCTTTAAACAATTGAGCGGTACTTACCGTCGATTCTGGTACAGTTTGCTCAATTAAATATTGATCCAAATATTTTTTACGTTTTAACCAGTACCAAATTAATACGCCAAGTGCTCCAACTGCTGAAACGAACGCAGCGAATGTCGCAACCCCAACTGCCGTTGCTACTGTACCGCCAAGTACTTTAATAACGATGAAACTACCCGCTAATAAAAAGACGATACGAATAATTTGCTCAATAATTTGTGAAACCGTAGTCGGTCCCATCGATTGGTGGCCTTGGAAATAACCACGAATCAAACTTGCTGCCGGCACAACAATAAGCGCAAAACTTACGAGGCGAATAATCGTCGTAACTTCTTCTATCTTATTTTGTAAACTTTGTTTACCAAGCATTGCTTCTGCAAATAATGGTGCGGTCATGTACAGTACTAAGAAGGAAAGAACTCCTGTTACTATCATCATAACCATTCCCGAGCGGAACATTCTCCGGCTCGTTTTATAATCTCCAAGTGCATTATATTTGGAAACAAACTTAGAAACAGCAAGCGGCACTCCTGCCGTTGCGATACTTAAAAATATCGTATATGGAATGTATCCATATGTATAGAGCGTTCCGCCTTCTGTGCCTACTAATGCATGAAACGGAAAAACGTAAATCATGCCTAAGAACTTTACTAAAAATGTCCCTAACGTCACAATAAGCGTTCCGCGCAGAAATTTTGAATCGGACATACGAAAATCCTCCTACATCTACAATAAAGTGAAACTATAATTAGTGGGAGACTCCCCTCCTACTAATCATTCGAGCATTTACGGACCTTTTTAACTCCCTCTTTACTTCTCATAAATCTTAAGATAGTAGTCTTATTGCCCATAAATAGCAGGATAATGCTGAACTCTAACTTTTGTATTGTACCACAATTCTCCTCTTAAGCAGTACTTCACTCTATTTTTCTTTTAAGGGAAAACATGCTATTCTTTTAGGCAGGAAATGTAGAAAATGAGGTCGATATATTATGCATTATGATGTTATTGTCATCGGCGGCGGTCCTTCAGGGCTAATGGCTGCAATCGGTGCTGCTGAAGAAGGCGCAAGCGTCTTACTTCTTGATAAAGGAAATAAACTAGGACGTAAACTTGCGATTTCTGGTGGTGGTCGTTGTAACGTAACGAACCGTCTACCACTTGATGAAATCGTTAAACATATACCTGGAAATGGTCGCTTCTTATACAGTGCTTTTTCTATTTTCAGTAATGAAGATATTATTACATTCTTCGAAAATCTCGGTGTACAACTGAAAGAAGAGGATCATGGTCGCATGTTCCCCGTATCAAATAAAGCGCAATCTGTTGTAGATGCACTGTTAACACGATTAAAAGACTTAGGTGTGAAAATACGTACGAATACGCCTGTCGAAACGATTGAGTATGAAAACGGTCAAACGAAAGCAGTTGTATTACAAACAGGCGAAGTGTTAGAAACGAATCACGTCGTTATCGCTGTTGGCGGAAAATCTGTTCCTCAAACTGGTTCTACTGGAGACGGATACGCTTGGGCTGAAAAAGCTGGGCATACAATTACAGAACTTTTCCCAACAGAAGTACCAATTCTTTCAAACGAACCGTTTATTCGTGACCGCACATTACAAGGCCTTGCTTTACGAGATGTAAACTTAAGTGTATTAAACCCGAAAGGAAAAGTTATCATTTCTCATAAAATGGACATGCTTTTCACTCACTTCGGCCTATCTGGTCCTGCTGCTCTTCGCTGTAGCCAATTCGTTGTGAAAGCGATGAAAAAGTTTAAAACGAACACAGTGCACATGAGTATCGATGCATTGCCAGAAGAAAATAGTGAGCAACTGTTCCAGCGCATGCTGAAACAAATGAAAGAAGATCCGAAAAAAGGAATTAAAAACGTTTTAAAAGGCTATGTTCCTGAACGTTACTTCCTATTCTTATTAGAAAAAAATGAAATTGACGGTAGCGAACAAGCTGGACAAGTTTCTCATGAGAAGATTCGCGCACTTGTGAAAGACTTTAAAGAATTTACCGTCCATGTAAATGGTACGCAGTCAATTGAAAAAGCATTCGTTACTGGCGGAGGTGTATCCGTTAAAGAAATTAACCCGAAAGAAATGGCTTCGAAATTCACGAATGGTTTATACTTCTGCGGAGAAGTTCTTGATATTCACGGTTATACTGGCGGCTATAACATTACATCTGCCCTTGTTACTGGCCGAATTGCCGGAACAACCGCTGGACAAAATTCAAAAATGCAATATTAAAGAAGAAACAGGGACTCCTGTTTCTTTTTTTAGTATGTTGGAATAGCAAAGTAATACACGAAATTATATCGGCGATACTTTAAATATGTCGACCGTTTCTTCAAAAATATCCCTTCCTCCTAACTTCCCATTGCTTTTTTGTTGCTTTATATACCTTAGTACCTTTATATTTTATATTGTTGAATATTCGAAAAAGGGTAAGGGGAAAACAAATGAGAAAAAAAGTCATGATGTCTTTAATGCTAATGACGTTTCTTTCTGCGGTAGAAGGAACGATTGTTAGTACAGCGATCCCTCGTATAACGAGTGATTTGTCAGGCGTCGAACTTGTTAGTTGGGTATATGCAATCTATATGCTTGCAACAGCTGTTTCGACTCCAATATACGGAAAGCTAGCTGATTTATTCGGCCGTAAAAAAGTTCTGCTCATCGGAGCAACAATCTTCTTAATCGGTTCTGCACTTTGCGGAGTCGTTACATCAATGGAACAATTAATCTTCTTCCGTGCTCTTCAAGGTATAGGGGCTGGTGCTGTTATGCCGATCACAATGACGATTATTGGAGACCTATATAGCGAAGCGAAAGACCGTGCGAAAGCACAAGGCTGGATGAGTGCAGTTTGGGGTGTATCTGGTGTTATTGGGCCGTTAGTAGGTGGATTTTTAGTTGATTCTCTTTCTTGGCGCTATATTTTCTTCTTAAACGTTCCTTTTGGAATTATCGCTTGCTTAATGTTTGCCACTTCTTATAAGGAATCTGTTAAGTCCGCCGCTAAGCAACATATCGACTATCTTGGTGCGACAGTTTTCTCATTAAGTACAATTGCTTTACTATACGCATTATTAACAGGTAGCAGTAAGCAAAACTGGGGAGACATTTCAATTATCGGCCTATTAATCTTTGCCGCTGTTTCATTCATTATTTTCTTATACATCGAGAAAAAGTCTCCGGAACCATTAATTCCGCTAGCACTTTTCTCTAACCGTACATTATCTACAATAAACATACTAACACTTATTGCTGGCGCAATGATTATTAGTATTACAGTGTATCTTCCAATTTGGAGCCAAGGTGTTTTAGGAAAAAATGCGACAGAGGCTGGACTCATTTTAATGCCGATTCCTGTTATGTGGACATTCGGTGCTATGTTCTCTGGCAACTTAGTTGGCAAGTTACAAACGAAACAAATTATTTTACTTGGAGCTAGCATTTTATCAGTTGCTACTTTCTTATTATTTACATTATCAACAGATTCACCATCATTCCTTATTTATGTTGCAGTCGGATTATTCGGCTTAGGAATGGGGCTTGTTACACCAATTTACATGGTAACAATTCAAGCAGCTGTACCGGCGAATACGCGCGGAACGGCAGTTGGTTTAAATACATTTATTAATACATTTAGTCAAACACTAGGAGCTGCAATCTTCGGAACGATCTTCAATACGATGATTCATGCACGCGGCATTAAAAACCTTGATCTTGTTTCTTCTGGCGGACATGGAGGGGCTACAGCAAACGTAGCAACCGAATCACAATCCGCATTAGCATCAAGTGTACACGTCATTTATATGAGCACTTTCGTATTAGCGGTATTCACATTAATTATCGCTTGGATCCTATTAAAGCCAGCTAAACAAACAAGTGAACAATAAAAAGAGGATGACCATTTTGGTCATCCTCTTTACATAAAATCTACTCTTCATTCTCCACAATATGTTTAAGCATGGACAATTTATTATCCCAAAATCGTTCATAATACGAGAGCCACTGCTGTAATTCCTCTAATGGTTCTGGATGCAAACGATATATCTTCTCTCTTCCGCTCTTTCTTCCACTCACTAAATTCGCTTCTGAAAGAATATGAAGGTGCTTTACAACAGCAGTACGACTCATCGGAAAATGATCCGTTATTTTTGAAATCGGTAACTCTTTGTCACTTAATAACCGTATTACTTCTCGGCGGGTTGGATCAGCAATTGCTTGAAATACATCATATTTCGCTACTGATGAGGACACTTAGCCTTCGACAACCTTTTTCAGTTTTTCATTTACAATCGCTACCCAGCCGCCGCTCATTCTTTCGTGAATAATAGAGCTCTTCGCATTTGGTTTTGGGAGGATTTCATCAGGATGTTTCCAGCCGCCGTGAATTAACGTAAATTCTGTTTTACTATCTCCTAAGTCTTTCAAATTAAATGAAACAATCCAACCATCTGTATCCCATGAGAAAGATAAATGATTTGGCTCATCAATCTCTAACACTTTACATGGTGATGGTCCAAAAGGTGATTGCACATGAAACTCATGTCCTACCTTTAATTCAAAATCATTTGGCATAAACCATGACGAAATTCCTTCTGCAGTTGATACTACATTCCATACCTTTTGAATAGGCGCGTTAAAAACGATTGTTTGTTTAATATCATTTAATGTATTTTGTTGTTCCATTTTATATCTCCTTTATTCGGCATTAAAATATAACACCTTTTAGTTTCACTTTAACAATATAACACCTTTTGGTTTCATGTCAAGAAAGACTCTTTTTCACTGTTGAGAAATTCTCAACATTTTTTCAACAGGACAAACACCCTCTCACCATTCCTTCATAATATACTCACAAAGGCAATGAAAAATAGAAAATTCCCTCAACATGAACCCTATCACTCCTATTGAGAGAAGCGCCTAACTTATCTCATCTGTACTTCGTCTCTCCTCCTTCCCTCGGGGACAATACGCGAGATATGTAAAGATCAGAAGGAGTATGCCCGCCATTTGGGTAGGTAGTTATTTCTCTTCTCCTCAACATTTCCTTAGGAGCGAAATGACTACCGACCCACTTTTTTAAACAAAAATAAAAAGGAGATGAAAGCTATGTTCTATTGCATTAACTGTTCCGAAATTCACCATGAAAAACACCCGAATGATAAAGTTTTCAAAAACGGTTTTTATATTGATCCATTTTTAGGTGATCGTTATCACCTCGGTATGTGCACTGATGCTCAAGATCATGAAACAGGAAAAGTTCTTTTAACGGAAAAGAAAACAGGCGCAACACAATCTATTATGAATATTTTACCGACACATGTTGTCCCAACGTAAAGCATAAAAAAGAGCTGGCTCCCCAGCTCTTTTTTATGCTTTATAAACAATCATCGCTGAAAAACAATAAATTTGATTTTCATCATCGTTAATTGAAACACCAACTTGATACTTTATATCTACAAAATTTCCATCATCAATTTTTTTCAAAAATACATTTACAGCGTCTTCTAAGTCCTTTTCATGACTTTCATCAAACACTTTCACACGAATCATGTTAACACCATCCTAGATCGCAGCCCTCCGCCGCTTGTTTATTGCCACGGTGCGTATCTATGATGCGATAAAACTTTCCATCTTCATATATATATCCGTCTTCTAACACATATTGTTTATCTTCAGTATAGACATAAAACTTACCTATCATAAACTTACTCGTATATAATTCCAAATAATCTTGCCTAAATTTAGCTACAACTTTATTTGTAATATCAATTCTAATTGTGCGCCCCACCTTCTATCCCTCCCTTGCAAAGAACGGATTTAGGTATATTGTATTAGCGATTTTATATTTTATGCTTAAAAATAAGTGGATATGCTCTCTTTCTGCGCCTGTACTATTTTTCTAAAAAAATTCCCCCTATTTATTCAACTTATAAGAGCAAAAAAACAAACAAAAAAACGACTTTTATATATTGACTACAGCATATCAGATGTGATATTATATAAAATTTGACATTTTTATCCTAGTATGTTATCATTAAAAGTAGTTACCACATACGGAGGTGGATGATTTGTTTCAAATTGGTGATAAAATCGTTTATCCAATGCACGGTGCAGGAATCATCGAAGCAATTGAAGAGAAAGAAATATTAGGCACTACGCGTCAATATTGTGTTATACGCATCATTAGTAAAGATATGCAAGTAATGCTTCCGATGAATCAATTACAAAAATCAGGTATACGTTATATCGTCGATAAAGGTACGTTAGATGGTATACTTCTTGAATTTCATCATGGGGAATCAGACCCCTCACTCTCTTGGAAACAAAGATATACAATGAATATGGAAAAAATGAAGAACGGCAATCTTCAAGATAGTGCAGAAGTTGTTCGTGATTTACTTCGTCGCAATAAAGAAAGAGCATTAAATGCGAGCGAAAAACAAATGCTAGATAATGCGCGTAAAATGGTTATTAGTGAAGTTGCGCTCGTACAGAATGTTTCAGAACATCAAGCAACAGAATTTCTTCAAGATACAATCAATCATTAATTTTAAAAATAGCCGACCGCTATTTTTTTTTGCGTAAAAAAGGCCAAAGAGTTAAATCTCTTTGGCCTTTCATATTACCCACGCCCCGCTTGAAACGATGGGTATAAAGTCATTCCACCATCTGCAAATAACGTAATTCCAGTTACGTAACTTGCCTCTGCTGAAGCAAGCCACGTTGCTACTGCTGCGATTTCTTCAGGTTTTCCAATGTAACCCATTGGAATCATACTTTCTACGTCGTCACGTTTTTTCGGGTCAGCAAATTTTTCAGCATTAATTGGCGTATTAATTGCACCAGGCCCAATATTATTTACCCGAATACCTTTTGGTGCATATTCTAACGCTAACGTTTCTGTCATAAGCTTAATCCCCCCCTTACTAGCCGCATAATGCACAAATAATGGCCACGGGATTTTCTCATGAACACTAGACATATTAATAACCGAACCTTTAATATCGTGTTCCACAAAATATTTAATCGCTTCACGACTTCCTAAAAAAGCACCTGTTAAATTTGTATGAATTACTTTATTCCAATCCTCTAACGGCATTTCATGCGACGGTACCGCGTTTTCTATCCCCGCATTATTAATCATAACGTCGAGCGTACCAAACTCTTTCACAGCAGATTGAATGAGATTTACAACATCTGCCTCGACCGTCACATCACCTTTTACAGCAATCGCTTCTCCACCTACCTTTTTTATTTCTTCTAATACATCGTTCGCTTCTGACTCTCTTGAGCGATAGTTAATAACAACTTTCGCCTTCTCTTTAGCAAATCTTACTCCCATGGCTCTTCCAAGACCAGTTGCTGATCCTGTAATAACGACGACTTTCCCTTCTAAATCGCTATACATTTTAATACCTCCTTAACCTTTCGCAATCCCCAGCATAATTCCAGCTGCAATAATAAAAACGATACCAATAACAATCCCAATTAATTGACGCTTCGTTTTCCTTTCACCTAATATAAAAATTCCCCCAAGCGTCGAAATAATAATTCCCATTTGTGAAAGGGAAAAGCTTGTTGCGACCCCAACTCTTGGCTGCGAAATGAATAAAAACATATTTCCAGCTGCCCAAATCAATCCTGGAAGAATATTTCGAATCGCATATTTATTGAATGGATGATGTTTAAATGTGAGTAAAATCCCGCCTAATACCATACCGACCGCTTGTGGTAATAAAGCCGACCAACCGTTCACGTTAAATAACCGGATAACTACTACGTAAACTAAATAACCGACTGTTGAAATTAATAAAATAATAATTCCTTTTTTGAAATTTCCTGCTTGCTCTGCATTCTTCTCTTCTTTACTTTGAAGCGATGTTAAAATAACCCCGATAATAATACAAACGAGCGCCAAAACTCCAAGAACGACCGATATCGTCGTTGACCATTCATGAAACACGATAACCCCAAATAATGTTGTCGCGACTAATTGAAGCCCTGTTGAAATCGGCATCGTTCTAGAAACACCCATTAAATCAATACTTTTTAATTGATTCGCTTGACCAAGTGCCCAAAATAAGCCAGATACAATTCCAACTCCAATAACGGTCGGAGTTAATACCGGCTTCATAAAAATATAAACGACAATTGAGAAGATAAGTGCACCGAACGTTGTACCGAGCGTTTGACTATACGGTCCCCCGCCTAGTTTCACGTTAAATAGCACAATACTCCCCCAAAATATAGCTGGTAAAATCGCTAAAAGTATATCCATCGCTCATTACCTTTCTCTACAAAATGTCATAGGTTATCGCTCTAAATCATTAGAGTGAGCTTTTATTTTTTCGTTTTTTCGTGCACAAATCTTTTCTACAATAGCACCAGAAACATTCTTTTCTCGCTCCACTTTCTTTATCTTTATGTGATCTAAATTGTCTTCCAAAGTAAGTGTAACTTTATCATTCGGTGGATTATGTGCCCCTTGAAATGTAAGAAATTGTATCGTAACTTCAAACCTAGGAACAAACTCATCTTTCTTGCCTAGACGCTTTATATTTGTAACTGAGTCACATTCATATTGATCTTCTGTCACTTGCCTTATAACCGAGTAATATCGATTCAGTAACGCACTTTCTAAAAGCTGTTCCGTCGATTCCTTTGCCAAAGAATTGCTTGGAGAAAAGAAAAAAACAGAACATATCATTGCAATCATTACACATATCTTTTTCATAACTTCCTCCTTTTCCTATAGGATAGTGTTCTCCAAAATGCCATAAAAAAACGACTTTCCCTATTTAGGAAAGTCGTTTTTTATAGCATAAATCCAATATTAACCACCACTCACTGGTGGTATTAGTGCAACTACATCACCAGTGTGTATCGTGTCATCTTCATTTGCGTACTCTTCATTAATCGCAACCATAATTGGCGCTGACACTGGTACATTATATTCTTTCGCAACAATATCTTTTAACTCTGCAACAGTAATATTTTCTTTCTCTATTTGTAATTCACTCGTTCCTGCTTCTTCTTGCAAGTTCGCAAATAACAATACTCGAATCATATTTATAACTCCTTCCCAGGCTCTCCTGCTGGATATGGTGTTTTTTCTAATTGGTCACCAATCCATGAGTCACCATCTTCCCAAAACTCCTTTTTCCAAATTGGAACAATTTGCTTAATACGCTCCATAATATATTCATTCGCTTCATAAGCCTCTTTACGATGAGGCGTTGATACAGCAACAACAACCGCTATATCAGAAATTTGCAGCGTGCCGATGCGATGCGTAATCGCAACATGTGTACCGGGCCACTTCTCCTTCACTTCTGACCCAATTTTCTGTAGCATCTTTTCTGCCATCGTCTTATAAGCTACATACTCTAAGTATAGTGTACGACGCCCTTTCGTAAACTCCCTAACTGTCCCGATAAATGTTGTAACAGCACCACATTCACGGCGAACTACTTTCTTTGTCACCTCTTCAATCGAGATTTCTGTATCAATTACTTCATAATACGTATTTATCATTTTGCACCCCTAGCCGTTTGTAAAAACCAGTCTATATACAATTTTTCTTCTGTTATATGAAATACTTTATATTCTTCTCGTACATTTGACGAAGCATCATACCACGTAATAACTGCCGCTATATTTTCTACTTTATGTAAAAGTTCAGCGTCTTCCGCAGAACGAAGTAACACTACTTTCGGATAGTTCTCAGCTTTATAGCCCTCTATTAAAATCGTATCTACTTCAAAAAATTCGTACAAGCGGATAATTTCTTGCAAGGGCCATTCATCTCGCAAAGAGGACAAAGATAGTAATCCGGCACCTTCTACACTACTTACTACAGCACCAGCTTTTCTGTGTCTTTCACTATCTTTTTGCGCTACTTCAGGAAAGCCCCCGTGACCATGATGTTTAATTGTAGCAACCTTCATTTCTCTTTCAGTTAATGCATGCACCATCTTCTCTACAAGTGTTGTTTTCCCGCTATTTTGATACCCTACTATTTGTAAGATTGAAGAGGCTTTGTCCACGGCCAATCACTTCCCTCAGAGCATTCTAACAATAATACAGACACTTTCATTCCTGCTTCAAATCCTCTCGTTCCTCCAGGCAGCACGATAAAAGCATTTGCATCCGCAAGTGAAGAGACCGCACTCGATTTATCTAAACCGACTGGCATCGCTTGTAGTGCCCCATTAACAATACTCGCTTTCGC
Source organism: Bacillus sp. DB-2 (assembly GCF_003315125.1). Taxonomy (NCBI): domain Bacteria; kingdom Bacillati; phylum Bacillota; class Bacilli; order Caryophanales; family Bacillaceae; genus Bacillus; species Bacillus sp. DB-2. The sequence goes on from NZ_QNRN01000001.1 coordinate 517,936, forward strand.
TCTTACAAAACGAGTAAACGGATTTGGTTTCGGGAAATCTTTTTGTAAAATAGCATCAGTTCTATATACGTGAGGCTCCTTCGCATGCAAATACGTTTTCATAATTGGATGCACAAATAATTCGAAACCTACATAACAAGCTGACGGATTACCTGATAAACCAAAGAGTAGCTTTCCATCAACTTCAGCTACTGTCGTTACACTCCCCGGTCTCATCGCTATTTTATTAAAGAGTACATTCGCCTGTAACCTTTCATAAATAGCTGGCAAATAGTCGTAATCCCCTACTGAAACACCGCCCGTTGTAATTAAAATATCAACCTTATCCATCGCTGATTTAACAGCTGTAAAACATGCATCTAACTCATCGGCAAGTTGTCCATAGTAACGCACTTTCCCGCCAGTTTTCATAATTTGAGCGGCAATCATGTAAGAGTTACTATTTCTAATTTTCCCTGGCTCTAACGCCTCATGCACTTCTAGTAATTCACTTCCTGTCGTTACAATACCGACAACAGGCTGTTTTACAACTTTCACAGTGCTATATCCAAACGTCGCTAATAATGCGGCAACACCTGGATTGATTACAACACCTTTCTTAACGAGGACTTGATTTTGTTTTATATCTTCTCCTTTAAACGACACATTGTCACCGTTTTGGAAAGGACGTTTTAACTTCATATATGTACTTTCGTTCCTATCGAATCCTTCCGTCAGTTCTAGCATTACGACTGCATTGCAATCTTCTGGAATAGCTGCTCCTGTCATAATACGAACCGCCTGAAAAGCCCCTACTTCTTCTGCAAAAACAGATCCTGCTCCGATCTCTCCTATTACTTCAAATTCAATCGGATGCTCTTGACCCGCTTCCTTCGTGTCTTCTGCTCGAATTGCGAAACCATCGTAAGGAGAACGATCAAAGTGAGGAACGTCGTGATCTGAGACAACATCCTCTCCAAGAATCCTCCCGTAACTTTCTGTAATAGAAACTTCTTCTACTTCACCATGCTTAGCATATTTCATAACCCGCTCTACAGCCTCAGCAACTTGAATCGGGATTCGTTTTTCTACCATTGTTTCTCACCTCATATTTGCAAAATATCTAATCTCGATTACACTTTATATATTAAATCACAATTACTTCAAGGAGGAATTCCATGTCTTCATTCACACATTTCAACGACCAAGGGCGCGCTAAAATGGTTGATATAAGTGACAAAAAAATAACCGTTCGAACAGCAATAGCATGCTCTAGCATTCTCGTTTCGAAAGAAATTTTTGATAAAATCTCACGCAACGAAATTGGTAAAGGTGACGTATTAGCCGTCGCACAAATCGCAGGTATTATGGCTGCAAAACGTACTTCTGATATTATCCCAATGTGCCATCCTTTATTATTAAAAGGTGTTGACGTCTCTTTCAATTGGAAACAATCAGAAGAACAATATCGACTACTTATTGAAGTAAAAGTTAAAACAGAAGGTAGTACCGGCGTTGAGATGGAAGCTTTAACAGCTGCTTCCGCTACCGCTCTTACTGTATATGACATGTGTAAAGCCGTTGATAAGGGTATGATTATTGGCGAAACGTACTTACTTGAAAAAACGGGCGGAAAAAATGGAGATTATATTAGAAATTCTTAATCCTACCTTTTCCATTTGAACCTAAAGGACTCTCCTTTAGGTTCAACCTATATATCTTGCATATAGTCGTTTTGCAACATTCATATCATTCGTACCATGAATAAACGCCCTACCATCTGTAAATAAAACAAAACGATATTCTTCCACCGGAAATGACAATAAATATGGCGTTGCTTTTACATCCACACTTTTTTGTAAGCGCTTTTTAATTTCTTCTAAATTAAAACCCTGACGCACACCTGGACGGATTTGAACTGTATTTCGCCCACATAATACTTCTGTTTTCGTTTGTGCTTCAAATGTTAAACTCGGATATGTACGTAACTTTCCACAAGATAAACATGTATCCTTTTTCTGCCTATTCACTTTAAATGCCATCTGCTGATTATTCCAAAGATCAAATGATAGCATCGTTTCACGAAGTGCCTCAAAATCTTCTACTAATATTTTCAAGGCTTCCGTTATTTGATGTGCAACTACTAATTGCACTGCTGGCTGTATAATACCGGCCGTATCACATGTCGCTCCGCTCGCTGGATGCTCCATTAAACATCGAAAACACGGCGTTTTTCCTGGCAAGATTGTATAAGTTACTCCGTAGCTTCCAACGCATCCTCCATATATCCACGGAACGTTATACATCTGCGATATATCATTAATAAGAAGGCGCGTTTCAAAATTATCTGTCGCATCTAATATTAAATCTACACCTTTAATTAATTCTTCCATTTCGTGCACCGTTACATCAGTCACAACCGGTACAATTTCTACTTCGGAATTAATTGCCTTTAAATGTTCTGCTGCCGCTATTGCTTTCGGTTTATAATGCTTTGCATCTTCTTCTGTATATAATTGTTGCCTTTGTAAATTACTCCATTCTACATAATCACGATCCGCAATTGTTATTTTTCCAACACCTGCTCTAACAATTGCTTCTGCATTCGCTGCTCCGAGTGCACCAGCACCGATAACGAGCACATGCTTCCCTCTTATTTTCCGTTGCCCTTCTTCCCCAACACCAGAAAATAACATTTGTCTTGAATATCGCTCTTGCATACGACATCCCCCTTTCTTATCCTCCTATATAAGACATTTCAATTTTCGGACGATTTTTCGCACTTTCTTCTGTCCGTTCATCTGAATATCGATCTTTTCTATTCTTCCATACATATTCTATAGCTTTTAATAACTCATTATCCGAAAGGTTCTCCCTCAGAAGTTTCCTTAAATCCATTCCTTCTGTCGCAAACAAGCAAGTATAAAACTTTCCATCTGCCGAAATTCTTGCTCTCGTACAAGAAGAACAAAATGAATCAGAAACAGAGGTAATAAAACCAACCTCTACATTCGTTCCAACGTATCGATACCGCTTCGCAACCTCACCAAAATAATGAGCTTCAGCTGGCTCAATTGGATACACCCCATGAATCATATCAATTAATTCTCGTTTCGTAATAACTTGATCAAAATTCCATCCATTCGTACTGCCAACATCCATAAACTCAATAAACCTAAGCGTGATTCCTTGTTCTTTAAAATACGTAGCAACCGGAAGTACTTGATGATCATTCATTCCTTTTTTCACAACCATATTTACTTTCACTTCAAGGCCTGCTTCTTTCGCTGCCATAATTCCTTTTAACACTGGCTTCGTATTCATATTCCGGCCATTAATTGCGCGGAACACATTATCATCTATCGCATCCAAACTAACATTTACTCGGTGTAACCCAGCTTCTTTTAACGCCTTCGCTTGCTTCGTTAAATGAATCGCATTTGTCGTTAATCCTATATCTACTAAACCGTCAATTTTCACGAGACGTTCGATAAGTTTTGTTAAGTCCTTACGGAGCAAGGGTTCGCCACCAGTAAGTCTAATTTTCCGTACACCGATGCTAACAAATACTTTTGCTAATCGCTCTATTTCATCAAATGTCAGTAAAAACTCATCTTTCAAAAAAGCATAATCAGGACCAAACACTTCCGCTGGCATACAATACGTACACCGTAAATTACAACGATCAATGACAGAGATGCGTAAATCTTGAAGTGGGCGTCCGAAAAAATCTTTAACCTTCTCCTGCATCGCCACTCTCCCTTTCTGCCAAATTTATACCTCTCTTCATTCTATTATAATATATTTTTGAACCGCGATGTTTTTGCTAAGGTGAATAAAGTGAAACTTTAATCAGTGGGGGTTTTGTCCATCCCCACTGATTATTAGCCCACAAATAGAGGGATAAAAAACCTTGAAACATAAAAGTTCCAAGGTTTTTTTGCTTATTAACTTAATCTAATAATAGTTAGAGTAGCTCCTGGCGTTGTCGTAGATAATGTAGCTATTGCAACTAATCCAAATAACTGCAGACTAATAGCAGCTCCAGCAGGCAAGTTAGCAATTATTGGTGCACTAAATGAACCAGTAGCCACTGTCGGGGAGTTTATCGTTCCCGCAAGCGGACTGCCATTTACGGTTATACGAGAACTGACAAGTAATCCTGCCGTTAAATTAATTGTATAGGCTATATAATAATTCCCTGCATTCGCAACTGTAAATACAGTATTTCCACCACTAACAGTTATTCCTGGTCCAATATTTTGATTGTTCGGTAATGAGATATTCGTACCGCCTAATAAAACGGAAATAGCGGTTCCTGATGTATTATTCGCAAATGCATACGTTGCAGTTGTACTAACTCCAGTCACTCCAGTTACCCCAGTCGCTCCTGTTGGACCCGTGCCTCCCGTTGGACCTTGAATTCCTTGTGAACCTGTCGCTCCTGTTGCTCCCGTTGGACCTTGAATTCCTTGTGAACCTGTCGCTCCTGTTGCTCCCGTTGGACCTTGAATTCCTTGTGAACCTGTCGCTCCTGTCGCTCCCGTTGGACCTTGAATTCCTTGTGAACCTGTCGCTCCTGTTGGACCTTGAATTCCTTGTGGGCCTTGCGCTCCTGTTGGACCCGTGTCCCCGGTTGGGCCTTGTGGACCTTGTAAACCTTGCACACCTTGCGGACCTTGCGGACCGGTTGGACCTATTTCTCCTTGCACACCTTGTATTCCGGTTGGGCCTTGTGGACCAGTCGGACCTTGCACTCCTTGTATCCCTTGAATTCCCTGTGGGCCTTGTGCTCCGGTTGCACCTGTTGCCCCTTGTATCCCTTGTGGGCCTTGACCTCCTTGGATTCCTTGAGGACCTGTTGGACCTTGGATTCCTTGCGGGCCTTGAATTCCTTGCGGACCTTGATCTCCCGTTGCTCCCGTTATACCTTGGATCCCTTGTGGACCTTGAACACCTTGCGAACCTGTTGGGCCTATGTCTCCTTGTACTCCTTGTATTCCTTGTGGACCCTGCAGCCCCGTTGCTCCAGTTGCACCAGTTACTCCAGTTGCTCCGGTCACACCCGTCGCCCCTGTTGCTCCCGTATCTCCTACTCCTCCCGTTACACCTGTCGCTCCTGTCGGACCAGGTGGTCCACCGGATGGACCTGTCACTCCCGTCGGACCTGATGGACCTGTTGGGCCAGTCGGTCCGGCTGGGCCTCCTGATGGACCCGTTACACCTGATGGACCCGTTACTCCAGTTGCTCCTGTAGTCCCTTCCCCTGTCGCCCCTGTTGTACCCGTATCTCCAGTTACTCCTGTCGGCCCTTGGATTCCTTGAATTCCTTGTGGGCCTTGCACCCCTTGCGCACCCGTCGGTCCTTGAATTCCTTGGATTCCTTGAACTCCCTGTGGACCCATTGGACCTGTTGGACCTATATCCCCTTGAGTACCTTGCACTCCTTGCGGGCCCTCTGGACCTGTTGCTCCTATATTCCCTTGAACACCTTGAACTCCAGTTGCTCCTTGTGCTCCGGTTGCTCCGGTTATACCTTGAATCCCTTGTATTCCCTGAATGCCTTGTGGACCTTCTGGACCAGTTACTCCTATTGGTCCTTGAATTCCTTGGATTCCTTGTGGGCCCTCTGGACCTGTTGCTCCAGCTGGTCCTGGCACTCCTTGTATTCCTTGCGGACCCTGAAGTCCTTCTGGGCCTTCTGGGCCTGTTGGTCCTATATCACCCATTGGCCCTTGAATTCCTTGGACTCCTTGTGAGCCTGTGTCCCCGGTTGGACCAGGTACCCCTTGAATTCCTTGTGGGCCTTGATCTCCTGTTGCTCCGGTTATACCTTGAGGTCCTATGGCCCCTTGTATACCTTGCGGACCTTGATCTCCAGTTGCCCCCGTTATCCCTTGAATTCCCTGAACCCCTTGGATTCCTTGTTCACCAGTTGCTCCTGTCGGACCAGGAATACCTTGAATACCTTGCGGACCTTCTGGACCCGTTGATCCAATTGGCCCTTGAACCCCTTGTATTCCTTGCAGGCCCTGTGCTCCTGTTTCTCCTGTACTTCCACTCGGACCTGTATTTCCAGTCACTCCCGCACTTCCAGTTACTCCAGTATTTCCAGTCGCTCCAGTCGCACCTGTACTTCCACTCGGTCCACCTCCTGGCCCTGTCGCACCAGTTGCCCCAGTCGGACCTGGAGGTCCTCCAGATGGGCCAGTTATCCCTGTTGGACCTGTTATTCCAGTCGGACCACTAATCCCCTGACCAGTCGCTCCTGTTGCTCCCGTATTTCCACTCGGTCCTTGTGGGCCTTGTATCCCTTGAGCTCCTTGTATTCCTTGTGAACCTGTTGCACCCGGCACCCCTTGCACTCCTTGAATTCCTTGAGGTCCCTCTGGCCCGGTAGCTCCAATCGGCCCCTGTAATCCCTGTATCCCCTGTATACCTTGTGCCCCAGTCGCTCCGGTTGGACCAATTGGACCTTGTAACCCTTGCACTCCTTGAGGTCCTGTCGCTCCAGTTTCTCCCTGTGGTCCCCTTAATCCTTGTGGTCCCTGCTGTCCTTCTGGTCCTGTTGCACCCATTTGTCCAGCTGGCCCTTGAATCCCTTGCACTCCTTGAGGTCCTGTCGGGCCCATCGCCCCCATCGGACCTTGAAATCCCCTTGGTCCTTGTGGGCCAGTCGGGCCTTGTGGACCGGTTGGACCAGTAATCCCAATGCCAGTAAATCCCGTTGGAACGGGGGGAAAAGTAGGTCCAATAAGATTCGGTGAAATTCTGAAATTAGAGTTTAATGAATTTTGTCTATCGCGCTCTTTCACACTTTCACCACCTACACACCATCTTTTTTACTTTAAACAAACCTCTTCTTCTTAATATGTATTTACAAAAACAATCTCAAAGACTATTTTTATTTTAAATAATAAAAACTCCCTTAATTCCTTAAGGAAGTCCAGAAACTGAATCCATATTATCTGTATTAGGGACAGCTTGCGATATACTCGACACATTTGCACCTTGCCCCATGTTTGTTCCCGTTACAGTACCAGCAGGGGTACCTCGTGTATAGGTTGTCGTCACCGAATCTCCCGGTTGTAAACAAAGCTTCGTCTCCGTCCCTATTACTGTAACAACGTCAATCCAAGTGCAACCCGTTGAACCACTATACGATTTCGAAGCAGTAAATGAAGTATCACTCAAATTATCCCCTGTAAATATATTCCCAGTATTATTAACGATAATAAATTCTTTAATACGTGCAGGCATACTTACACTCTACCTTTCCTTTATGAACCTAATGTACGTGTACTCGTCGCTAATGGCGGAAGAAACACTGATGTTCTAATCACAGCTTCTGGCTGTCGTTTCCCATTTAAAAAAACAGCCGCACTCGATCCTCCAGCACCCGCATATATTTTCGATACAGCAAAAGGTGCGATATTATAACAGTCGCCAACATTAACAGCCCCTGTATTATTAATAATTTTTACTTTACGCATGTTAATCCCCATTTACCCCTCCCCCTTTTGTATACTGTATGCAAAAGAAAAAAACTTGAAACAGACTCGTTTCAAGTTTTTGCAGCTACTTATTTAGTTTCGCCTTCATATTGAAGCATACCGCCAACCATGTTCACCGTTTTAAATCCTTGCTCATTTAAATAATGGCATACATTTTCACTACGCATTCCCGAACGGCAAATAAAGATATATTCATTCTCTTTCTCAAAGAAATCCACTTTATTTGGAATATCGCCCATTTTAATATGTACAGCTTCTGGAATTTTCCCTGCCGCTACTTCTTCATCTTCCCTTACATCTACTAAAAATAATGTTTCTCCATTTTCTAAACGCTCTTGCACTTCTTCTGTAGTAATTGTTTTTACTTCTGTCATATGTAGTTCCTCCTTATATACAATAAAACCTTCAGTTTCTTCTTTAAACAATCATTTCTCATCAATTTTAGCACGCGAAGGAAGGAACGCAAAGAATGGAACATTTATTTCTCAATTTTCCAGCAAAACTTATTCTTTACAAACATAACTGACGCATTGTATCCTCAATATACTTGTTTGATGAAAGGAGCCAGTTAAAATGACACTTTTTCTTTTCATTATGGGCATCATTTTCTTAGTTTTTGCAGTTATTGCTCTTAGTATGAAAAATAATAAAAAGATAAAATCCCCTCAAGAAATGTCATTCTTATTTCTATTACTTAGTATAGCTTTCTTCGGTTTATCAATCGCTTCATATATTTTCCGTCTGCAAATCATGTAAAAAAAGGTGCCTACTATAAATCATGCACCTTTCCACATTAATTATTTCCTACACAAAACTAGATACTTTCCGGTTTAAAAACTCATAAATTTTCTTTTCAAATAAATGAACATCTAACGCTCCTGCCATATGCCCATTTATACTTTCTATCTCATATACTTCTGCGTACTTCCCTTGCTTTTGCAAAATATCTACCATTCTATAATTGTAACGAGGCGGCTGAAGTAAATCTTGTTTGCATGGAATCATGAGTACATTCGCTTCAACCTTAGAAAGAGCCTCTTCTAAGGAAGAAAATCCATGTGCAATATCATGTAATAAGACCGCTTTCGCAGTATACATCCATGAATTTGCATCTACTAAATCTATACTTTTACATGTCACTTTATTTATTTCTTTCTCAAATGATGTTAATGCAGAAAATTGTTGATACGGTTCCATTTCTATACTGTTCCGCGGGAATGCCATTTCATAAAAATGTTCATCAAATGCATTCATAAACATCATTTTATTCGCTAAATGAAGCCCCTTCATTGGTTGCTCCTCTCCGTACTTTCCGCCTTTCCAATCTGGATCAAGCTGAATTGCTTCAATCGCATTTTGCGCTACATTTCCCGACGTTATAATTGGATTTTGCGGATTCGTAATAACTCCAATCATTCGCTGCACCATATGAGGATAGTGGACAGCCCATTGCTGCGCAATCATCCCACCTGCCGATGGTCCCATTACAGCATGTAACCTAGCAATCCCCATATCTGTTATTAACTCATATTGCATACGTGCTATATCTAAAAATGTGAAAACTGGAAAATCCATCGCATACTCAAAACCAGTCATCGGATTTATCGATTTTGGCCCCGTTGTAATCACATATGGGTTCTTCACTTGTACATTACAAAGGTTATCAGTACATATAATAAAATATTTATTTGTATCAATTGCTTTCCCAGGTCCAATTAATCCGTCCCACCAACCGGCTTCCTCATCATGCTCTGTATATTTTCCTGCCGCATGACTTGTTGCACTAAAATAGTGACAAACCAAAATCGCATTTGATCTTTCTCTATTTAGAGTACCGTACGTCTCATACCCCATTTGAACAGGAATCTCCCTACCATTTTCAAACACAAACTTTTTTAAAACAAACTTCTCCTTTTTTACAATTTGCACAGAATCGCCTTCTTCCCGTCATATTATGAACTGCTTACTAAAGGATTTTTTTTATGCAAACCAATCTCCTCCTTCTTTTAATAAATAAATGAATAATATACAAAATTAGCCACAAAATAGCACTATATTACAAGATCAAAGAGGGCATACATATGATTTGGAATTGGTTACGTAAGAAAAAAAACTCAAATACAAAAGAGACAGATGATTCGAAACAACAGTCTGATGATCAAAAGGAACATAACAAAGATAAGAATGACGAGCCAAAAAGTAAGGAAAAAACTGAGGATTCTTCTCAAAACAAGCAGCAAAATTCTAAGCAAGATGATAATTCTCAAGACAAACAACAAAGTTCTAAACAAGGTGATTCTTCTCAAGACAAACAGCAAAATTCTAAGCAAGATGATAATTCTCAAAACAAGCAGCAAAATTCTAAACAAGAGGATTCTTCTCAAGACAAACAGCAAAGTTCTAAGCAACAGGATTCTTCTCAAAACAAACAGCAAAATTCTAAGCAACAGGATTCTTCTCAAAACAAACAACAAAACTCTAAGCAAGATGATTCTTCTCAAGACAAACAGCAAAATTCTAAGCAAGAGGATTCTTCTCAAGACAAACAACAAAATTCTAAACAAGTGGATAATTCTCAAAGCAAACAGCAAAATTCTAAGCAAGATGATAATTCTCAAAACAAACAGCAAAATTCTAAGCAAGATGATAATTCTCAAAGCAAACAGCAAAATTCTAAGCAAGATGATAATTCTCAAAACAAACAGCAAAATTCTAAGCAAGATGATAATTCTCAAAACAAAAAACAAAGCTCAGGTAGTAACAGCATTTATGACTTTAGCAAACCAGAAAGTGACCATATTCATTCTCTACAAGATTTAATAAAGAAGCTGAAACAGTCTAGTGATTTTGTTAATTACCATACATCTGACGATGAAACGATGCCTTATTGGATTTCTTACTATCGCCCTTCACTTGACGGTGAGAAATTGCAAAAGTATTTAATGCCTACTCTAATGGAACGTCCTTGCGCTCCATTAGAAGAATTAAAAGAACATATTCCAATGAGTGGTATAACGATTACGAACGACTTACAAAAAATTGAGGACATGGTTTTAAAGGGACATGCGATTATTCAATTGAATCAACAAGATCAAAAATGTATGCTTGCAAACATTGCAATTGATAATTATCGTGCACCAACTCCTCCATTAAATGAATCAACCGTTATCGGGCCACAAGAAGGATTCGTAGAAGATATTGATACGAATATTAATTTAGTACGAAAACGTCTTCCTGTTTTAGATTTACACACAAAAGAGATGATTATCGGAGAGTTTTCAAAAACAAAGGTTGTCATGATGTATTTAGACAACCTAGCTGAAAAAGATAATGTAGATTTTCTAGAGGAATCATTACGCGCTCTTGAATATGATCAAATTAATGATAGTGCTTATATACAAGAATTAATGGGTGAAAAATCAATTTTCCCTCTCTATATAAATACAGAACGCACTGATAGAGTCACAAAAGCACTTATTGATGGGAAAATAGCTATTTTTGTTGATGGTTCTCCGAGTGTCCTATTAACACCTGTATCATATTTCGATTTTTTCATTTCGCCAGAAGACTATAACGTTTCTTGGCTGTACGCTACATTCTCAAGGATTTTAAGATTGATTGCTGTTCTATTCTCAATTTGTGCAACTCCATTATACGTTGCAGTTTTGAATTATCATTATGAATTAGTTCCGAGTGACTTACTTGAAACATTGATTTTATCAAGGGCTCAAGTACCATTTCCCCCTTTAATAGAAGCACTTTTCTTGGAACTTGCGATTGATTTATTAAGAGAAGCTGGCGCTCGATTACCTATGAAGGTCGGACAAACGCTCGGTATTGTAGGCGGTATCGTAATCGGGCAAGCATCTGTACAAGCTGGTTTAACGAGTAATATTTTATTAATTATCGTTGCCTTATCAGCGTTAGCTTCCTTTATTACGCCCATTTATAAAATGGGTAACGCCGTTCGTTTACTACGTTTCCCATTTCTCGCATTTGCAGAAATAGGTGGGCTCTTCGGTATATCTCTTGGATTTATCTTTTTATTTACCCATTTGTTTAGACTTACTTCTTTACGTAAACCGTACGCTCTCTTTTATCCAACGAGACAACAATCCTTTAAAGATTCTTGGATTCGTTTTCCATTAACAATGATTGATACTCGAGATGTTCAAGCAAGACCGCAACACGTAAAAAAAGCAACTAATGGAATTTCTACGAAACATACGTCAGATTTTGATGATTAAGAAATGAGGTGCATCGATGAGTAAAATTAAAGCAGAACACCAAATATCACCCGTCTTCGTTTTCTTTTTAATTCACGGTGCACAATTTGGTGCCGGCGTCCTTGGGTTTGCCCGTATTATTGCTAAGGCTGCTGGATATGACGGTTGGATAGGAGTTCTCATCACAGGAATCATCATTCATATTCTCCTATGGATGATGTATTTCTTGTTAAAAGAAACAAACGGAAATTTAATTGATTTACAGCGACAAACGTTTGGAAAATGGCTAGGAAACGGCATTAATCTCATCTTTATAGCCTATTTTTTAACCGTCAGCATTTCTGTCATTCGAACATACGTTGAAATTATTCAAGTGTGGATGTTTCCTACCGCTTCAACTTGGATGTTAACACTCTTTTTATGCTTAGTTAGCTATTACATTATTTCTTCTGGATTTCGTGTAATTACTGGTATTTGCGTCATCTCTGTTGGTGGTACATTGGGATATTTATTTCTTAGCCTATTCGTTTTGAAATACTCACATTGGCCTAATTTACTACCTATTTTCACACATTCTTTTTCAGATATTTTAAAAGCCGCCCAGCTGTCAATCTACAGTATGACAGGGTTTGAGATTTATCTTATGATTTATCCATTTGTGAAAAATCCTAAGCAATCTCATAAATCCGCTCAATACGGAGCACTATTCTCAAACCTTCTATATTTATTTAGTACACTTTTAGCCTTTTCTTTTTTTAGTGAAAAACAATTATCAAAAACAATATGGTCACAACTTTCCATGACCCAAGTAATCCAACTTCCTTTCATAGAAAGGCTAGAGTACATTGCAATCTCAGCTTACGCTCTCGTTATTGTTACAAGCTTCATTCTTCCTTTATGGGCTGCGACAAGAGGAACACACGAAGTATTTCGTGTAAAACAAAGAGGTGTTTTAATTACTTTTTTGCTCATTACCCTCATTGTTTCAGAGCTATTAACGAACAGACATGATATTAATAATTTTATTAGTAATGCATCAAAAGTTAGTTTTTGGCTTATTTACATATACATCCCAATTCTATTTATTATTGTGTGGGTGAAAAGAAAATGGAAAAAATCAAAAGAAAATTAATTCTTCTTTCTTGTATTAGCATCTTCAGTCTAACTGGTTGCTTACAAAAAAATATTATCGATGATGTCAACCTAATTCAAGGGACTGTTTTTGATATAGCAAAAGATAATAAAGTAAAAGTCACATTCGTTTGTCCTATACAGAAAAAAGGTAATAAAGTTCAAGTCTTTGAAGGAGTAGGAAACGCAGTAAAACAAGTAAAAGCAGACACATCTTTAGAGTCTTCTCAACCATTTGCCAGCGGACAAATGCGTGTTGCTCTATTTACTACAAGAATTGCTAAAAAAGGATTATCTACTTCCTTTGACACATTAATTCGAGATGTGAACATCGGGAACTCAATGTATGTCGGTCTATTAGAAGGAACTGGGATGGACTTACTAAAAGGTAAATATACAACATCATCTAACGTTGCCATTTATATAAAGAAAATGTTAGACCATAATATGCAAACAGGCCCTTTACCTACTGACAATCTACATTTAGGAGCTTATCGATATTATCGTGAAGGCCAAGATTCCTATTTACCAATTCTCAAAAAAGATAAAGATAAAATAAAAATTACAGGTATCGGCCTTTTAAAAGGAGATAAATATATTGGTAAAATTAGTTATCATGATATGTTTGCCTTTAAAGGCTTATTGGAAAAACACCGATTAGATTCACATGAATTTAAAGCAAACTCCGGATACACAATCATTAATAACATTCGATCCGTTCCAACTTACCAAGTAAATATAAAAAACGGAAAGCCATCATTTTTCATACACGTCAAACTAGAAGCGCGTATTCAAGAACTATCTAAACAGTTCAACTTAGACAATAAAAAGAATACACAAAAAATAGAAAAATCAGTTGAAAAACAATTAGATGCAACAGCTAACAAACTAATTAAACAGTTTAAATCATTAAATGTGGATCCACTCGGCCTTGGTGCAAGGTATAAAGAACATTATCGTCCATTTAAATTAGAAGAGTGGAGAAAAATGTACAAAGATGTTCCCATTACAATAAAATACACAGTTAACATTACAAATTCTGGCGTAATTGAATGATAATGATTGAACTCCTCCCTCCGGCATGATACAACGGAGAGAGGAGTTTTTCATTACCAAATATAGAGAGAAAAGATATTTACGGGGGAGCTTATGTCTAAAAAATTAGTAAAACCTATTTTAAATGGTATTTTATTTCTCGGCGTCTTTTTATTTGCTCATACATACTTAAAAAATGTTTCTTTCGCACGTTATTTACTTGTAGTTATACCAATGCTACTCATCGGAATATTTGGCATCGATCTTATTTTATCCGTTTTAATTAAGAAAGAAGAATAACGAGCGAACATCTTATTTCTCATAAGATGTTCTTTTTATTTAATAACTACCTTATGTTACAATAAAGTGAAACTTTAATCAGTGGGGATTTTGTCCATTACCCACTGATTATTAGCCTTCACCAATCGGGCTTTTACGGGCAGTTATCTCCCACCTCACTTCCTCGCATTTGCGACTTTTGAGGTGGGAGTCTTACTGCCCTCGAATAGCGGGATAAAATTCGGCATAACGTAAGAAAGGATGAAACAACATGACAAACGAAAAAGGTTTAGATAAAGGATACGAACTTGTTGCAAAAATGCATGAAGAATTCGGACATCCTGTGACAAATACTCCAACAAAACTAACAGAAGAGCGTGCAAAAATTCGTGCTAGCTTTATGCAAGAAGAGCTAGAAGAATTTCTAGAAGCAACGACTGTTGAAGATCAATATGATGCACTGATTGACCTTATTTACTTTGCATTCGGAACGTTTGCAGAAATGGGCGTACGTCCAGATAAAGGATTCGAAATTGTAAACAATGCTAACATGGCAAAACTATTCCCTGATGGAAAGCCTCGATTCCGCGAGGGCGACGGCAAAATTATGAAACCAGAAGGATGGCAAGCACCGGAACCACAACTTCGTGCGGAAATTGAACGCCAACGTCAAGAGGCGGAAAAAAACTGCTAGGATCTCCTAGCAGTTTTTTATTATGTCTTTTTTCCTTTGGCCTATTAATGACCCACGTGTCCTGCGTGTCCAGCTGCTCCTGCAGTACCAGCTGCTGCTCCTGCTGCCGTCCCTGCTCCAATTCCACCTCCCCAAGGCTGTTGTTGCTGCTGATACTGTTGGTATTGTTGTTGACCCTGATGCTGTTGTTGACCTTGATGATGATGTTGGCCTTGATGATGATGTCGGCCTTGGTGATGGTGTTGACCTTGGTGATGGTGTTGACCTTGGTGATGATGTTGACCTTGGTGATGATGTTGACCTTGGTGATGATGTTGGCCTTGGTGATGGTGTTGGCCTTGGTGATGGTGTTGACCTTGATGAGTTTGATAAAGGACAGCCTGCGGGTGAATTTGATGATGACCTTGGTGATGTACTTGTTGCTGATGGTGGCCGTGGTGTTGATGCTGGCCTTGGTGACCATGATGACCATGGTGTTGATGCTGGCCTTGGTGGCCATGATGACCATGGTGTTGATGCTGGCCTTGGTGGCCATGATGACCATGGTGTTGATGCTGGCCTTGGTGGCCATGATGACCATGGTGTTGATGCTGGCCTTGGTG
>NZ_QNRN01000001.1:533404-550652 GCF_003315125.1 Bacillus sp. DB-2
CTGGTGTTGATGCTGGCCTTGGTGGCCATGATGACCATGGTGTTGATGCTGGCCTTGGTGGCCATGATGACCATGGTGTTGATGCTGGCCTTGGTGACCATGGTGTTGATGTTGACCTTGGTGTGTTTGATAAAGGACAGCCTGCGGATGAATTTGATGATGACCATGATGATGTACTTGTTGTTGATGATGGCCATGATGCTGATGATGGCCGTGGTGTTGATGCTGACCGTGATGGCCGTGATGCTCATGATGTACATGCTGACCGTGATGCTCATGATGCACATGATGACCGTGAACACCTTGAGGGAATCCGCCGATCCCACCAGCTACAACACCAACGCCAGGTACAGGAAATCCTGTTTGTACACCGCCAACGAAAGATGGGAATGTAGTTGGCATACCTACAGGAACTCCTCCTTGTGCACCTCCTACTAGTGCCGGAAATCCTGTTTGCGCTCCAGCTACTGACGTTGGAAATCCTGTTTGTACACCCGCCACTGACGTCGGAAATCCTCCAGCTGCTCCTCCCATCCAACTTGGGATTCCGCCATATCCGTGTTGACCATCTCCTCCCATGAACATCATTTGTCCATAACTATCCGATCCACCTCCGAAGAAGCCATGTGGTGCATTATTGTCCATCCCTTTCATTCCTTTCACCTCTTCTGTTCAATTTAACCTACCTTTTTTATCATATTTTCTATAGAAGAATAGGTGTTTGTCTATATGGGAATTCCGCGCCTTTTTCTTCGTTCTTCATTCATGATAAACTGAATTAACTGATTTTTTTCAAAGGAGGCGTTTTCGTTGGAGAACGTAGCAAAAGCTTCCATCGACGATTTAGATTCAATCTTACATATAGATGTTGATGTAATCGGAGACGATAGTAGACGAGATTATATTAAACACGCTATTGATGAAGGAACCTGCATCATTGCAAAAGAGGACAATTCCATTTCTGGTTTTCTAACATACGATACAAATTTCTTTGGTTATACTTTCCTCTCATTAATCATTGTTTCGCCAACGAAAAGAAGACAAGGTCATGCAAGCTCATTAATCTCATATATGTTAAGACATTCTCCTACTCAAAAAATATTTTCTTCAACGAACAAATCGAATACAAATATGCAAAAAGTTTTTAAAGCAAATGGATTTATGCGTAGTGGAATGATCGAAAACTTAGATGAAGGTGATCCTGAGCTTATTTTTCACGCAAAAAAGCTCAGAGCATAAACGCTCTGAGCTTTTATTAATAATTAATTAGTTTGCAACAACGTTAACAAGTTTTCCAGGAACAACAATTACTTTACGAACTGTTTTTCCTTCAATTTGTTCTTTGATTGCCTCAAGTGCAAGTTGTTCCATTTCTTCTTTTGATGCGTCTTTACTCATTGTTAGTTTTGTGCGAACTTTGCCCATAATTTGAACAACGATTTCAACTTCATCTTCTACAAGTTTAGACTCATCAAATGTTGGCCAGCTTGCATATGTGATTGTTTCACTGTATCCAAGTTTGCTCCATAGTTCTTCCCCGATGTGAGGTGCAACTGGTGCAATCATTTTTACGAAACCTTCTACATATTCTTTCGGAAGTGTTTCAGCTTTGTATGCATCGTTGATGAATACCATCATTTGAGAAATCGCTGTGTTGAAGCGAAGCTCTGCATAGTCTTCTGTTACTTTCTTCACTGTTTGGTGGTAAGCTTTTTCAAGATCTTTGTTTGGTGCATCAGTAATTTTCTCACTTAATTCACCGTTCTCTTGAATGAATAGGCGCCATACGCGGTCTAGGAAGCGACGAGCTCCGTCAAGACCATTTTCAGACCAAGCGATTGAAGCATCTAATGGTCCCATGAACATTTCGTATAGGCGAAGTGTATCTGCACCATGGCTTGCTACGATATCATCCGGGTTTACAACGTTACCTTTTGATTTACTCATTTTCTCGTTGTTTTCACCTAAGATCATACCTTGGTTGAATAATTGTTGGAACGGTTCTTTCGTTGGAACTACACCGATATCATATAATACTTTATGCCAGAAACGAGCATATAGTAAGTGAAGTACTGCGTGCTCTGCTCCGCCGATATAAATATCAACCGGAAGCCATTGTTTTACTTTTTCAGGGTCTACAAGTGCTTCGCTGTTGTTTGGATCGATGTAGCGTAGGTAGTACCAGCAGCTACCAGCCCATTGTGGCATTGTATTTGTTTCACGACGACCTTTTTTACCAGTTTCAGGATCAACAACATTTACCCACTCTTCAATGTTTGCAAGTGGTGATTCACCTGTACCTGAAGGACGAATATTCTCTGTTTTCGGAAGAACTAATGGTAATTCTTCTTCTTTCACAGCTGTCATTGTACCATCTTCCCAATGGATTACTGGAATTGGCTCACCCCAGTAACGTTGGCGACTAAATAACCAGTCACGTAGACGGTACGTTACTTTTTGATTTCCTGCGCTTGTTACTTCAAGCCACTCAATCATTTTTACAATTGCTTCTTCTTTATTTAAACCATCAAGGAATGCTGAGTTTACGTGCGCACCATCACCTGTATATGCTTCTTTCGAAATGTCTCCGCCTTTTACAACTTCCTTCATTGGAAGATTGAACGTTGATGCGAATTCATAGTCACGCTCATCGTGAGCTGGAACTGCCATTACAGCACCTGTTCCGTAAGTTGCAAGAACATAATCAGCGATCCAGATTGGTAATTTCTCACCGTTTACTGGGTTAACTCCGTAAGCACCAGTAAATACACCAGTTTTTTCTTTCGCAAGTTCTGTACGCTCTAAATCGCTCTTCATTTTAACAGAGTTAATGTAAGCTTCTACAGCTTCTTTTTGTTCTGGTGTTGTAATTTCTGCAACAAGCGCATGTTCCGGAGCAAGTACACAGTATGTTGCACCAAATAGTGTATCAGGACGCGTTGTGAAAACTGTGAACTTCTCATCTGTACCGTCGATGTTGAAGTGTACTTCTGCACCTTCAGAACGACCGATCCAGTTACGTTGCATGTCTTTTAAGCTTTCTGGCCAATTAAGTTCATCTAGATCTTCTAATAGACGATCTCCGTAAGCTGTAATTTTTAACATCCACTGTCTCATCGGACGACGCTCAACTGGATGTCCACCGCGCTCACTCTTACCGTCAATGATTTCTTCGTTTGCAAGTACTGTACCAAGTGCTGGACACCAGTTTACAGGCACTTCATCAACGTAAGCTAAACCTTTTTCAAATAGTTTTAGGAAGATCCATTGTGTCCACTTGTAGTAGGTTGGATCTGTTGTATTTACTTCACGATCCCAATCGTAAGAGAAGCCTAATGCTTTAATTTGATTACGGAACGTATTAATATTAAGCTCTGTAAATTCAGCCGGGCTGTTCCCAGTATCAAGTGCATATTGCTCTGCTGGAAGACCGAATGCATCCCATCCCATTGGATGAAGAACGTTATATCCTTGCATACGCTTCATACGAGATAAAATATCTGTCGCTGTATAACCTTCTGGATGACCTACGTGTAAGCCTGCACCTGATGGATATGGGAACATATCTAGTGCATAAAATTTTGGTTTTTCTGTTTCATCTGGCGTACGGAATGTTTTATTCTCTTCCCAATGCCCTTGCCACTTCTTCTCAATTTCTTGATGATTAAAGCTCATGAGATACCCTCCTTGAAATTCTATTTATTTTCACCGCCCAAAATACAAAAAACCTCTCATCCCTAGAAAGGGACGAGAGGTTATAGATTCCCGCGGTACCACCCTAAATTAATGTAATAAATACATTCGCTTAGATCCGTAACGTGGATTAACGGCAATTGCTACTAATGATTTCACAACTGCAACTCAAAGGCGAGTTCATAACGAAACGTGGATTGACTTGCACCGACCGTCAACTCTCTAAACCAGCTTCTATTACTACTACTCCTTCTCACTGTTATTACAAATATAAGTTAATGTGAACTACCCACCACTTAGTATCTCTTAAGAGCTTACTTGAAGCGGGGGGCTTCTCGGTTAATCGTTACTCTTGCTAACTAACGAATTCGTCTTAGGACAGCCGAGCTAACTCCCTTGTTCCAAAGGATATTTTATTACTATTTATTTAAATATATTCTAAAACATGTTGCATGTTCCGTCAAACTAAACTGCAATTTTTTCTTCAACTGTTTCTTCTACTTTTACTCGTCTATCATAAATACTCGTTGCTATAAGCGCTACTACAAGCATTACCATGATCGCAATAAACAATACTTCCATATTGTATAAGTCAACAATCGCTCCGCCAACGACCGGTCCGAACATTTTCCCTACAGTCGCTGCGCTATTTACAACACCTTGATAAAATCCTAGCTTATCTTTCGGTGCAAGTATATTTGCGATGGTCGGAACTGCCGGCCATACGAATAATTCACCAATTGTTAATGTCACCATCGCAACGAGAAACATCGTAAATTGCTGCGCTTGACTTAACACAATAAATGACGCCGCAAAAATGACGATTCCAATCATAATTTGTTGTTTTAAAGAACGCTTCATCCAGCGAATTAACATACTAACAAGTGGCTGCGCACAAACAATCATCGCTCCGTTTATCGTCCATAATAAACTATAATGGCGGAGGCTAATATCTAATTCCCGCATATGAGTCGCAATTGCCCCTTGCCACTGTACGTATGTAACCCAGCATAAAGCATATGCTACACATACGATTAGAAGCGCTTTGAAGCCAGGTGTAAGTGACCAACCTTTTTTCGTTTCGGCTTCTTTTTGTACCTCTTGCTCTTTTTTTGCTTCCATACCACGAAATCCAATAAACGCAATTAAGAAGAAAATAAAATATAAAATAAAGTTCGCTAAGAAAATATAATCAAAACGATAAGACGCAACTAATCCACCGCACGCTGTTCCAATCGCAATCCCAACGTTTTGTCCAACATACATTGCATTGAACGCTCGTCTCCCGCCTTCTGGCCAAACCGTACCGACCATCGCATACATCGATGGAAACACCATTCCAGAACCGAATCCGATTAATGCTAGCCACACAACATATAATGGCCAACCATGGAAAAATACAAGACCTAAAATCGATACAAGTGTAATGACAATCCCTACTAAAATTGATTTATAACCGCCCCATTTATCAAATAAAACACCGCCGAGCAAGTTTCCAATTACACCAGTAAGCGAGTTAATCATTAATACCATTCCGGCTACTGATAAAGATTTCCCTAAACTATCATGTAAGTAAATTGTATTAAAAGGCCATAAAAAAGAAGCACCCGTGACATTAATAATCATCCCAGCTACTAATAGCCATACTTTCCTTGGCATAGTCTCCCCTCCTATTCTCTTTTTTTTCGTTCATATATATAACAGTAAAATTGTAGTCGTTTTTAAATAGGAAGGCAACTGATTAATAGTTGATGAAATTCAGATAATAGGATGTCGGTAAATGAAATTATATTGATTGCCACTTAAAAATATATCAGCGATTTTCTAATTATATCGACTTACCGACAAAAAACGACATCAGTAACAATATATAAATAAGGGAAGACTGCATAAACTTCATGCAGTCTTCCCTTATTTATACTATCCAACTTCCTTTTTACGTTTTGCACTTTCTTTAGCACTCCATTTAAATATTTTGTCTAGTAGAGAGTATATTCTCCCAGACTCCTTCGTTAATAATGGTCCTAACGACGCCAATATTAAAACATATAAAGCTGAGAATGGTTTAATCGTTGCCATTAAGCCACCCGCTATTCCAAGATTCGCGACAATAATGGAGAATTCCCCACGTGATATAAGTGTTAAACCGATATTCGTAGAAGCCTTATGCGATAACCCGGCTTTACGCCCTGCAATCATTCCAGCTGTAAAATTACCGATGAGAGTAATGAAAACTGCTCCTAATGCCAACCATACTGCTCCTCCAAGCGAAAACGGATCTATACTTAAACCGAAGCTGAAGAAAAATATAGCTCCAAAGAAATCACGAAACGGGACGACGAGATGCTCGATTCGATCACTATGCTCTGTTTCTGAAAAGACGAGCCCTAACAATAAAGCCCCAATCGCTTCCGCAACATGAATTGTTTCTGAAAATCCTGCTACAAAGAATAAAATAGCGAATATTACGATAATAAAAATTTCGTTTGACGAAATATCTAATACTTTATTTAGAAACGGCGTAGCTTTTCTAGCGATTACAAAGAATAGTAACATATACCCTACCGCGATTAACACCGATGTAAGAGCACCTACAAATGATGTTGCGCCACCGAGTACTAACCCTGAAACGACTGATAAATATACAGCTAAAAAGATATCATCAAACATAATGATTCCTAATATTAATTCAGTCTCTTTATTACCAGATCTTCTTAAATCAACAATTACTTTTGCAACAATTGCACTCGATGAGATTGTAATAATTCCAGCAATAATTAACGTTTCTAATAAGGGGAAGCCCATAACATATCCATAAAGTAAACCTAATATGAAATTAAGCGATATATGAACACTACCCCCAAAAGCAATCGACTTTCCTGATTTAATTAATTTTTTTATTGAGAATTCTAAACCTAAATAGAATAAGAGGAATATGACGCCAACACGGCCGAGGAAGGAAATAACTTCTCCGCTTTCAATAAACCTTAAATCGATAAGTCCTAAATCTGGGGCATGAGGCCCCACTAACATACCGAGTATAATGAGAAACGGAATAATCGAGAACTTTAACTTCGCAGCGAGGATAGCTGCAAAAGCTACTAATACTAACGCAGTTCCAACTTCAAAGATTAAAGTATCCATCGATTAGGAATCACCTCCTGCTGAAAGCAATTCATTAATAATTCTTTTCACTTCATGTCTCGCGCCTGACAATACGAGCATATCGCCAGCTTCAATAATAGAGTCCGGACCTGGATTAAAGAATTTCTTCATATTCTTTTTCAAAATAGCAATAATCGTTACGTTATATGTTTTTCTGACATGTAAGCTACCAATTGTTTGTTGTACTACTGGTGCATTATTCTCCACCTTAAACCATTCAATTGATAATCCTTCAAAAGCCATCTCAATTGTGTCTAGCGCTTGCGGCCTATATACCATTCCGCCTAATATAGCCGCAATTTGTCTCGCTTCAGAATCACGAAGAGAAATGCTTGAAATACTCTCATCGTGATCCGCATCAAAATGATACATTTCTCTTCGGCCATCATCATGAATAACGATAACCATTTTTTCATTACCTTTTGTGATTACTTCAAACTTACAACCAATGCCCGGTAGTTCACTCTCTCTAATATTCATATTTTCCGCCTCCTAAAGTTTTTAGTTACGGCTTTTACAAATCTACATCAATCTCTGTTTTAAACTTCTCATCTTTTGAGATTCCTAAATACTTGAGCGTTTCTGATGGAGTTGCGTGATGAAAATGCTTTTGCAATAGCGCAATCGCTATTCCTCTTTTGTACGCATGAAATCCAAATGTTTTTCGCATTGAATTCGTTCCAATCTTTCCAACAATCCCAACCGCTTCAGCTGCGCTATGGATAACACGATATGCTTGTTGGCGTGAGATTGAATTTGTCGTTTTATTAGATTGAAATACGTAGTTTTCTCTTTGAGCATCAATAGATTTTACATACTCTAAAAGGGCTTCTTTTACTTTTGTATTTAAATAAATATCTTGTTTAAATTTTTCATCTTTCACAGGAAGAGAATAAAACTCTTTAACAGTCTTATCTCCATTTAATACCTCTTCAAATTTCATACTAAGTAGCTCAGTGATTTTTAATCCAGTGTTAATTCCAATAACAAATAAAAGATAATCTCGCTGCGAGTGCTCTTTTAAATACTTTTTCATAGCCTCAATTTGGTTTATATCTTTTAATGCTTCTACAACTTCCATACATGTATTCTCCTCATCTTATGAACGGTAATTTTCTCATCATGTTGTCCATTTTACCTTATCACGCTATGAGATTTCCATGTATTATCCATTATTTTCACAATATACTCTTACGACAATTTTTCATTTGGAAATTTATGATTGTACAAATACGGTGTGGGTAGAAAAAATAGGGGGAGTACAAGTTCAGCTTCTTTCTACAGATCGGATTCCTCCTTTCATTTTTCGGTTGCTGATACTTTCATATTATGTTACTTATTTACATTATATTATATATTTCAGTAACATTAAAGTATTTTTTCTGAAAATACAAAAAGCCGAGCACTTTCACTCGGCTTTTTACCTATTAATCTTCTTTCGGAAGAACAATTCCTTTATACAATTGAACTGTAATGAAGTAATAAATCGCATAAATTACTACGAAAATTACGATTGGAACCCAAATGCGGAAGTACGGATCGACTAAAATAAATCCGAAAATATTCATACCAACTAATACGTGAGCAATACCCACAATTGCCGGGAATAAGAATACTAAGAATAACTCTTTATAAATTGATTTCGTTAATAATTCACGGCGCACACCGATTTTACGAAGCATTTGATAACGCGTAATATCTTTTGATGCACCAGAAAGAATTTTAAACATTAAACAACTTGCCATCATTGCTAAGAATGCAATTCCAAGGAAGAATCCCATAAACACTGTTCCGCTCGCAACGCCGTAGAACATGTCGTAAGCTTGATATTTACTATCTAATCTTTCAGCTTTTACATTTTTATATTTATCTAGTTGCAACTCGTCAAGTTTTTTCCATTCTTTTGTGTATGCTACAAAATCATCTGTTTTTCCTGTAAATACAATTCCTTCTTTACCACTTACAGTATCATACATTTTTTGATCTACAATTTTAATTGCATGATTCTCATATACGTAAAATGGTTGGATTGTTCTGAAAGCCTCATCCCATTCTTCTGGAAGTTCTTTAGTGTTCGCATCTTTTTCATTCATTTCTCTAGAAACTGCACCTACTGGTAGTTCCTCTGAAACTTTTTTCGTATTCACTAAATCCTTCATTGACTTCATATTTGCCATATCTTTTACGAAAGGACGATTTTTCTCTAAGTCTTCTTTTACATAGTAAACGTATTTATCATCAACTTTGTAACGATATTCACTTTTCTCTTTAAATGTAATACCATCCAAAATTTTCTTTTCATCAGCTGTTGGATTATGAACCACTGAATCATAGATTACTAAACCATCAACCATTTTTATAACGTTATTTTTAAACGCCATACCACCTGAAATTGCACCCGCTCCAAGAGCAACTAACATCGCTACCGTCGCAAGTACTTTCGTTAAGCTATTAATACGGAAATTTAATTGTGCAAACGTAAAAGCATTAAGTCCTTTTTCACTACGTTTTTTATTACTCTTTAACTTTCTAATGATAACTGGGAGAAGTGATCCAAATAGCATGTAAGTACCAGCTGTTGTTGTAATTAATGCAATAAGGATTCCCATTTCTCTTAGCTTTTCCATATAAATCATTGATGCATAGCCAATTCCTAATAAAATAACTGCAAGGAATGCAACTACGCCTGTCATTTTCCCTTTTACCGCAACACGTTCTGTTTGTGCATCTGCATGTACAAGTTGCAGTACTGAAATACGTGATAACTTAATACTGTTCATAATTGCTGATAATACAAATAGTGCAAAGAAGAAGATGCAAGTAACAGTCATAGATGGAAGGTAAAATGCTTTATACCCTTCACCAGCAAATTCTAATTGTTTCATTAATAGCTGTCCGATACCTTCTGCAAGTCCTACACCAACTGTAAGTCCAATCGCAAGAGACGCAGCACCTAATACAATCGTTTCAATAAACATAAGTAATGTAACTTTATGCTTTTTTGCACCTAACATCATGTACATACCAAACTCTTTTTGACGAAGAGATAATAAGAAAGAGTTTGCATATAAAATGTAGAAGAACGTTATAATTGCTAATAAAAATGACCCTGCTTGGAATACGAAACCAATAGACTTAATAACAGAATTGGATTCGATAAATGCTTTATTCAGCGCTAACGTTTGGAACATATAAAAAATTGAAATCGACATGACAAGACCAACAAGTAAGACAATATAATCTTTCAGCTTACTCTTTAGCCCTGACATGGAAAGTTTAAATAACATGCCCTAGACCTCCCTTCTTACGCTTTTTGTGTGCCTAAGTCCGCAAGCACATCTAAAATTTCTTTATAAAATTCTTCACGCGTACCACCGCGGTGAATTTCTTTATATAGCTCACCATCTTGAATGAATAAAATACGCTGACAGTAACTTGCACTATATGGATCATGCGTAACCATCATAATAGATACACCTTGTTCTTCATTTAAGTTTGTCATCGCATCAAGTAAACTCGCTGCATTTTTAGAATCAAGAGCTCCTGTTGGCTCGTCCCCTAAAATAATTGCTGGTTCATGCACTAGAGCACGTGCTGCCGCTGAACGCTGCTTTTGTCCACCAGATACTTCAGTTGGATACTTTTGAAGAATTTCTGTAATCCCTAACATATCCGCTACCTTCTCTACTTTCGGTCCAATATTACGTGATGAAACACCTTGAAGTGAAAGTGGAAGTGCAATGTTCTCATAAATAGATAAGTTCTCTAATAAGTTGAAGTCTTGGAAAATGAATCCTAACTTTTGCGAACGGAAATCAGAAAGCTCACCTTGCTTCATTTTCGTAATGTCCGTACCCGCAATTTCAACAACGCCACCCGTGGCTTTATCAAGCGTTGAAATTACATTTAATAATGTCGTTTTACCAGAACCAGATGGTCCCATAATACCAACAAACTCACCCTCTTGAATTGAGAATGAAACACCTTTTAACGCATGTGATTGGTTCTCACCTTTTTTACCGTACACTTTTTGAACGTTTTTCACGTCTACAACTGGTTTCGTCATATATATCCTCCTACGCTTGTTTTTCCATTACCTATTTTGCGCCTTTTGGAGAGGAACTGCTATTTGTTAACATTACATTTACCTTACACTTTTGTAATATAAAAAAGGTGCGCTTGTAAGGTAAGCTTTTTCTTTTTGATTAACTTCGTTGATAATTGAAATTTTATCGGCGATTCGACAAGGAATATCGATTTACCGACAAAAGATGAAAATAAAAAAAAGGTGTTACCGTCCAATACGTAATAACACGCCAAATCCATTCTAATGGACCCATTTTAAAGATTTTCATCCAAATCACACTGAAAATAATTTGAATTGCATAAATTGCGATACACACATATAGCGTCTGCATGTACGTTAAGTTTCCTGCAAAATTAAATACACTGCCTGCAATTAAAATCATTGCAGTTTGTCCAATATAATTTGTTAAAGCCATACGACCATAGTATTTCAGTGGCGCTAACAATGCTTGAACTGGTTTTAACTGAAGTAATAAAATTAATGCTCCTACATAGAAAGCTGAAATAATTGGTCCAACTGTAACACCAATTTTTAAAAACTGACCTGCAGCATCCATTGTTCCATCCTCAGTCATAAGTATCATATTTACAAATGGTTCAGCAGGAACATGCCCATATTGATACCATAAAGCTATCACACTTAAAACAAACATAACGCCTGTAAAAATAGCGACTTGCTTTATTTTCGCTGAAAGATTTTCAAATACTTTGTATTGTCCTGCAGCAAGACCTAATAAAATTAAACCTACAGGCAATAATTCCTTAGCCGCCATAATACTAAAAACTATCGTAAGAATAAGACCGATTACTAAATTTATTTGCTTCTTCACTTTATAAAATGGTAAAGTGACTAATCCACAAATTGCGTATAACGCTAGTGCTTCCCCAGGCTGAAACATTTGATGAATCAAACCAAAAATAAATAGTGCAACTAAGCGACGTAGAAATAGAACATATCCATTCTTCCCTTTCGCAATTGCTCTTGTAATGAAGATATAGAATCCTACTCCAAATAAGAATGAAAAGATTGAGAAGAAACGACCTTCTACAAATAAGTATAGAAACCTTTGATAACTTGCATCCACTGTATTAGGGTCTGGAACTTTAATATTAAGTAACGCCAAAATATTTACTAAAATAATCCCCAGTAATGCGAAGCCACGAATGTAATCTAACTCATCAATTCGTTTGTTTGTAATATTGTTCCCCATAATGCAACTCCTTGTCCAAAATTAAATCCTCCCCTACTCTACTGGAAAAGTAAGCTTACAGCTATCGACAAACCTTACAGAAATCTTACATTATTGTCATATAGCAAAATAAAACCAGGTCATATTGCGACCTGGTTTACTCTGATTGCTTTGATCTTTGAGGTTGTCCCTTTTTACTATTACGCTGTTTCACTTGAACAACTGGATCAAGTTCATTTGAAAACTCAGCGTTATGTCCATTTTGCGTTTTTTGCTCTGGATTATTTTGATCTGAACGTTTCGCCATTACATTCACTCCTTATTAGTGCGGTGTAATAATCATTTGATGTTGCAATTGGCGAATTGCCATACGTGCTCTATTTAACTGCTCACGCTGCTCATCATTCGCATGTTGCTGCATAGTTTGTAAGTCGTTATATGCTTGTTCTAATTGTAACTGAGCATCCGAATACTCCATCGTATTGTAATGCTCTTGTCTCATGCCTTGGTCTAATTGTTCTTTCGCATATTCCACCGCTTGTTCTGCCTGTGTAATATACTCTTCAAGTGATTGACGCTCTGCCATAATTGTCCCTCCTTGCTTCAATTCCCCTTTAGTGTGTCCCTTCCATATGAACCTTATGAGTATGTTATAATGGATTTTGTTTCATCCCGCATTAACGGGCAGTAAGACCTCTACCTCAAAATTTGGATGAAACAAAAAAAGGTAGGTGGGAGCTCAACTGCCCGTAAACGCCCGATTCGTTCAACTAATAATCAGTGGGGGGAACAAAACCCCCACTGATTAAAGTTTCACTTTATTTTGACTCGTCTTAGGAGGGAAAGTAATGAAGGTTCAAAACCCTTTTCCATATACAAACGACAATAAACGTTATCATACATGGAATTACCACTTACGAAATGAATTTGGTGAAAAAATCTTTAAAGTTTCATTAGATGCTGGCTTCGATTGCCCGAACCGTGACGGTACGGTTGCTTACGGTGGTTGCACGTTTTGTAGTGCTGCTGGATCTGGTGACTTCGCTGGTGATCGCCGCGATGATGTTATAACGCAGTATCATGAAATGAAAGAAAAAATGCGCTCAAAGTGGAAAGACGGAAAATGTATCGCTTATTTCCAGGCTTACACAAATACACATGCACCACTTGAAGTGTTAAAAGAAAAATTCGAACCGCTTCTAGCAGAAAAAGACGTTGTCGGTCTTTCTATCGCAACTCGTCCAGATTGTTTACCAGACGATGTCGTTGAATATTTAGCGGACTTAAATAAACGTACGTATCTTTGGGTTGAACTCGGACTACAAACTGTTCATGAACGCACTGCAAATCTTATTAATCGCGCTCACGATTATCCATCTTATGTGGAAGGCGTAAATAAATTACGCAAACATGGCATTAGAGTTTGCTCTCATATTATTAACGGTCTTCCCCTTGAAGATTACGACATGATGATGGAAACAACTCGTGAAGTAGCAAAACTTGACGTACAAGGAATTAAAATTCATTTACTTCATTTATTAAAAGGAACGCCAATGGTGAAGCAATACGAAAAAGGACAATTAGAATTCCTTTCTCTTGAAGATTACGTAAGTCTTGTTGTTGATCAACTTGAAATTATTCCAGAAGACGTAATTGTGCACCGCATCACAGGTGACGGTCCACCTGATTTAATGATCGGTCCAATGTGGAGCTTAAATAAATGGGAAGTATTAAATTCCATCGATGCAGAATTTGTACGCCGCGGAAGCTGGCAAGGAAAATATGCAAATGAGGAGAAACAAAAATGAAATTAGAACGTGTATTACCGTTTGCTCGCTCGCTGCTGCAAACGGCTGTTAAAGAAGACGATTACGCAGTAGATGCAACGCTTGGCAATGGACATGACACTTGCTTCCTAGCTGAAATCGTTGGGGATAACGGAAAAGTATTTGGATTTGATATTCAAAAAGAAGCAATCGAAAGCTCTACTATCCGCCTGAAAGAAAAAGAACTTTTCGAACGTACTGTTTTAGTTCATGGTAGTCACGATACACTTCTATCCATATTACCAGACGACGCAAAAGGAAAAGTAACAGGAGCAATCTTCAACTTAGGTTACCTTCCTGGCGGTGACAAGCATATTGTCACAAAACCGAACTCAACAATCTCAGCCATCGAACAATTATTAAGCGTAATGGCACCTGAAGGTATCATCGTTCTTGTCATTTACCACGGACATCCAGAAGGACAAGTAGAACGCGACGCTGTACTTAAATTTGCAGAAGAACTAGATCAAAAAGAAGCTCACGTACTAAGATACGGCTTCATTAACCAGCAAAATAACCCGCCATTTATTGTGGCGATTGAGAAGCGATAAAGTGAAACTTTAATCAGTGGGGGTTTTGTTCACCCCCCACTGATTATTAGCCTTCACCAATCGGGCGTTTACGGGCAGCACGACTCCCACCTAACTTCTTTGCTCCAGCCAAATTTTGAGGTGGGAGTTTTACTGCCCGTTAATGCGGGATAATATATCGACGATTTTACCGATATATCTATTATTCGACACAACATAACAGAAAAAGACGTGCACTCACTGCACGTCTTTTTCTTATTCTCCTATATAATGGATGTATACACTATTAAAGGGGACTAAACAATGATTGGAATACTAGCAGGAATGGGTCCAAAATCAACCGGACCATTCGTCGATACAGTTGTAGCAGGGTGCCAAACAATATATGGAGCAAAGCATGATATGGACTTTCCTCATATGATGATTTATTCGTGCCCAACACCGTTTTATATGGATCGCCCTATTGATCATGCGGCGATGAAAAAAGCGATTATTGAAGGAGCGCAAAGACTTGAAAGTACTGGTGTAGATTTCATCGCAATGCCATGTAATACAGCGCATCTTTATTTCGAGGAATTACAGCGTTCTATTACCATTCCTATTTTGAATATAGTCGATGAGACGTTAAAAGCAATTCCTGAAAATACAAAAAGAGTCGCTCTTCTTGCAACAGAAGCGACTGTTCAAGCAGGTATTTACCAAGACGGGATTACAAAACGTAATATAGAATACATTCATCATGAAAAATGGCAGACAATGATTAATCAAATTATTACTTGTATTAAAGGCGGAGAAATTGAGGAAGCTCGCAAATTATGGAGTGTGCTCATTTTACAGTTAAAAGACGAAGTAGATACCGCTATTATCGCATGTACCGATTTGAATGTGGTGGTGA
This sequence comes from Bacillus sp. DB-2, assembly GCF_003315125.1. Classification (NCBI taxonomy): domain Bacteria; kingdom Bacillati; phylum Bacillota; class Bacilli; order Caryophanales; family Bacillaceae; genus Bacillus; species Bacillus sp. DB-2. The sequence continues at coordinate 548,790 of NZ_QNRN01000001.1, forward strand.
GTGAGGACTTTGTTGATTCCGCTCAATGTCTTGCGAAAGCGGTTGTTAGGATCTATGCATCAAATATAAAAAGGTCTTCATAAACATAGAACACATCCCTTTTGAGATGTGCTTTGTGTTTGATAAAAATCCCCAAAACTTTTAACTTTTTTCACAATTCCTTCAAAGTAATCACACTTAATCTCGCTATATTAAATAAGTAGTTTATTCATATAGGGAAGGTTAGGGGAACTGTCGTATGAAACAAAATCGTTCGCTTCATTATATTTTTTGGCGTTGGCATTTTTATGCCGGGCTTTTTATTACGCCGCTTCTTATTACTTTGTCACTGAGCGGAATTGGGTATTTATTTCGGGAAGAAGTTGAAGATTTCATCTATAAAGATTTATATTTTGGGAAGAGCGCCCAAACAGAATCTATTTCGATGTCTGATTTGCTTTTCTTAACAGAGAAAAAATATCCACATTATAGTGTGGCGAAAATTAGTGAGTTTAATGGGGATTATAATACTAGGCTTACGATTGCTAATGAATATACAGGAAAGCAAAAATTTGTGTATTTAGATAGCAATAATCAAATTGTTGGGGATCAAAATGCAGCTGAAACGTTTGCCAATATAATGCGGGAATTACATAGTTCCCTTTTAGTCGGTGGCACTGTCGTCAATTATATTGTAGAACTTGCAGCGTGCTGGACAATCTTTTTAATTGTAACCGGGTTGTATATGAGTATACGCCAATTCAAAAACACACCAGCATCCAATAAGCGAGAAAAAGCAAAACGACGTCATTCTATTATCGGTATTATATTTACAATTCCTCTCGTTCTTTTAGTTGCATCAGGTTTACCTTGGTCAGGATTTATGGGTAACCAAATTTATAAAATCGCAGCGTCGAATGAATCAATCGGATATCCGAAATTGTATATGGCACCACCTGAATCAAAGGTAAAAGAATTACCCTGGGCAACAAGAAAAGAAGCTCCTCCGGAATCAAACTCAAATGAACCAAAAGCAATTTCAGTTGATGAATTACAAAAAGGAATTGAAATAAAGAAGCCATACGTTATCTCACTACCGACTGATCCGAAAGGTGTATTCACTGTTTCGAAATCAAGCGGTTCCGGTATTACGGGTATGGATGTGGCACCAAATGAAGAAATAACAGCTTACTTTGATCAATATAGCGGAGAACTCATTTCGAAAACGGACTATCGTGATTATGGATTGTTTGCACAATGGTTCACTTACGGTATCCCGCTTCACGAAGGACATTTATTCGGATGGCCAAATAAAATATTATGCTTACTAACGACGTTATCTTTATTACTTCTTATTTATTACGGAGTAAAAATGTGGTTAGCGAGAAAACCGAAAGGAAAATTAGCAGCACCTCCTAAGCAAAGAGATAAGAAAAGCACATTCGTTTTCTTTATCATGATGGTTATACTAGGCGCTGTCATGCCTTTATTCGGACTATCTGTTTTAGTTATTTTCGCGATTGAACTTCTCATATATGTATTTTCAAAAATACGATCATAGTAAAAAGGGCAGTCCAAAAAATCTAATTTTGGACTGTCCCTTTTTCATTATTGAGCAAAATTGCAACAACACATGAAATTATATCGACTTAACTACAAAATACGACAATAGGAAAAGACCATCCCAAAATACCTTTTGATATTATCCCCTTTAGGTAGACAGTGTAAAAAGACCATGTACATACATGGATGTTACACTATTACTTGGAGGGGATTTTTCATGACTAAGAAAGGCTTAACTTTTAATATATATTCAGAAGAATTAAAGTTATCAGCTGTTCAAAGTTATTTAAACGGAGAAGGAAGTTACAATACGATAAAGGA
>NZ_QNRN01000002.1:0-43382 GCF_003315125.1 Bacillus sp. DB-2
CGAGATAGTCGTTGAACGTTCATCTTATCCATTTTGACTTAGATGATTCGAGGCGGAAGACCCATTGTTCTAGTGTTTAGGATTTAACCTTGCACCATCTGATTGATTTTTTCTGCTTTCGCGACATTCACGCTCGCCATTTCTAGCCACGCTGTAGTTCAATCAGCTTTAGGGATTGCCCGCAGTTAACCCTCACTACTAACCAATCACTTGACTAGCAGGGCTTACTGATATATTTAATTAACTTTGGTTATAATTGGTTAAATAAATCGTAACAGTTAGTTACCCTTTTTACGTTTTTTAATTACCTTATCCCCTGTTGTTCACTTCATAAAATTAATTTCATTATACAAGAATTATAACAACAAATATAAGGTTATACATATATTTCTGACTATGTATTACGTTCTTTCATGAAATACAACTTCTGGATTTGCTAAATCACTATTCCGAAATACAACATCCGCATAACTTTTGGGATTATGCTCATCTATATACATTTTACAGGCCGCATGATATCTGTTTAAAAACATTTTCTCAGCTTTTTCATAACTTCCAAAAGCCTCAGTCTCGCGCTTTGCACCACGTTTTCTCGCAGTCTCAAAATCTGTATCTACGAAAATTTTATAGTCAAATAAATGTGCAACGTCTTTTTTCAATAGAAACGTTCCATCTACTATTAGTACCATATTGTGCTGGGCCCTTAACGGCTCATTATGTACAGGCATATCCGTTTTTAAATTATGAGAAATTGTTTCATATTGTAAATTCCCGTCTGGTCCTAAAGGCTTTAATAACCTTTCTTTGAAAGCTGTATAATCGTGTGCATCTTCGTAATACCCTCTTGCCGATTCTTTTCCTTGCACGTATCGAATTGCTCTCGGATTATGAAAATCGTCGATGCTGGCGCGTGTTACTGGAACTCCGAGCTTTTTCATTTCCTCTGCTAATTCGTTTGCAAATGTTGTTTTTCCCGACGCTGTAATACCGCTTACACCAACTCTTGTTGGATGGGTCAAGTTTAATTTGAAAATGTGATCTGCAATTTCTTTGATTCGTTGTTTTCGGTTCATGATATTTCCTCCTACAATTAGTTTACATAACATTATTATGAGTAAGAATTTATGTCACTATTTGTCGGTAAATCGATATCCTTTGTCGAATCGTCGATATATCGAAAAAATCGTTGATATATTTTAAGTTATGATAGATATATTTTTATTGATTTATATTTTCCTTATTTCCCCTTAAAACCTCGATATAAAGCAGTCCGTAATTCTTGCTTGTATTCTTCAATTTCTGGCATATCAAGCTCCTCAGCTAGTCGGATGGCTAATTCAATATCATATGGTACTCGTACGAGTTGAATGGAAAAGCTCGCTGCTTCTTTTTCATTGTAAGTTCCTTCAAAAATTAAATAGGAAGCTTGTGTAATTTCAAGAGGATTTCCTACACTACCAGCATTACATAACGTTTTCCCTCTGAAATTTTGAACGTATGCTTGATGAACGTCACCGTAGCAAACGACATCTGGTTTTCTTTCCCCTTCTATATTCTCTGTCAACTCACTATTTTCGAACATACTAACACGCTCTTCTCTTGAAGCGTGTGGTTGAATTCTTTCATACAAACTTCTCGGTGAAGCGTGGAACATACGAATGAGTTTGCCGCTCATAAAAAATTCAATTGAAAATGGTAAGCTTCTTAAATACTCATTTTGTTCTTCTGACAGTTGTTTTTGATGCCATTTTAACGCTTCAAATTCAGTCGGTTTTGTAATGAAATCATCCCAATTTCCCATTACGGTTCCTTCACATTCTTTACGAACGATTTCAATTACTTCGCTAGAATGAGGACCTTTTCCTACTAAATCTCCAAGACAAATAATACGTTCAATTCCTCTTAATTTAATATCTTTTAGTACAGATTCTAATGCCGGAATATTACCATGTATGTCTGAAATTACCGCAATTTTATCCAAATGAATCCCTCCGTTATTTATTGTTTATTATATCCGCATGTTGTGATTGATACCATTTTGGAATATAAGATGAAAAATGATTATGATCTTCTATAATTCGGTTCAATCTCTCTTTCATATCATCTACTAAGTGTGGCGTGCTTCGGTTTGTCCATACGATATCCGCTGGGAATGTCATCGCTGCATATAATGAATACAGTTTCCAAAAATGGATTGACGGTTCACCTCCGCAATAACCGTAAACTTGTCCAACCGCAAATGGTTTGCTTATTCTTGTAGTAAAAATCGCTACGTTATAAAAATCGTGTATTGGATCGCCAAAATCATATCCACCAAAATCGATAACGATAAATTCATTATTATGAATCATACTATTTGCTGGATGGAAGTCATCGTGTAAAAATGTGATAGGCCGATTTTTCAATAAGTCTTTATGATTTTCTACAAAGGTTAATACTGGCTTCATATCGAGAAAATTCACCTCATAATCTGCTAATGCCTCTATGTACCTTTCATACTTATTCCACCTAAATATTTCCCATTTATTACTTGCACTTTCTCTTTCTATCGAGTGAATTCTCTTTAATATTTCCCCTGCTTTTCTTCCTGCATTATACTGTTCTTCCACCGATAGCTTGCTTAAGCTCTCTTCTCCATTTACACCTTGGACCCATTCAAATACTTGAACACATTTATTTAATTCCTCAAGTTTTATGAAATGAATTAACTTCGGCGTTGGAATATGTAATAACTCCAATTTTTTCATATACATATATTCTTCTTGTTTTCGTTCATAATTAGAAGAATCACACACTTTTACAAAATAAGTTTCTCGATTCTCTAGGTCAATTTTATACTTCTCTTCGTGTGAAAAACCTTTTGTAATTGCTGTACATTTTACAATACGTGACCACTCTAGTTTTCTTTCTATCTCTCTTAATATCTCTTCTACACACTCACCTCTATCAATATACGAACAAACTACCTAACACTTCATACTCTCGTTTATTTTCCCCTTTAAACTCCACTGCAAATGGATATTCGCCATGATGCTTCAAACGTTCTAGTACTAGTCCTTCTCCAACTGGTTCACAAAACTGCACATGAACATCACCAAACGATATACTTTGACACTCAGCATTCCATTCTTCATTTTGTATGATTGAATTTGCAGTTAGCCCCATTACTTCTTTCCATTTCCGCACTGTTTCTCGAACATTTTTCACCGCGTAATGAATCGTTTCAATTTGTTGTACTTTATTTTTATGTTCAGTAATCGTCCCTATTTTACGTAAATCGTTTCTTCTTTCTTCATCCGTTTCATTCCACTGTATAAAGAATGGTAATTTCGGTCTATTCTCTTCTTGCTTTACAAATAACATTTTCCATTCTAAAAGCCGACCATCTTTTCTCATCCGTTTCCCTTCAAATGGTCCTATCGTATGTAAGCCGTGCTTATTAAATTTAACTGCTAGTTCTTCAATTGCATCTGTTCGAATTGCGATTTGTAGCATCCCTTCTCCATTTTTTAATTTCACCACTGTTTCTTGTACTAATGGATTTTCCGCTTCTTTCGCTTTTTCTTCATGCTGAACTGCTAAAAATTCTATATATGATAAATCAAAATAACATAAACTATTCCAAGTACCCCAAGTCGTATGCTCTCCGCCTAATGCAGTATGAAATTCATGCTCCTGCATTTGTTTTGCCGCTTCCTCCGGTGTACAATGTACTGCGTGAACGAGATGATCAAATGCTAACATAGTCTTTCTCCCCTTTCTCTCCATCCTTTTATTGTATATTTTATTTTTCTTTCGTTCAATTCAAAAAACTTTAAAACCAAGTTGATTTATACGATTAATATGTATTATAATGAAACAAATTTAATTATTGCTGATTGGAAAAACCAAAGGCACTTTTCTCATACGGGAAAAGTGTCTTTTTCATTTATTATTACAGGGGGATTATTTATGCAGAAATTAATTGTCTTTGCTATTATTGGATTTTTCGCTCAATTGATCGATGGTGCACTTGGTATGGCGTACGGGGTAACGTCTACCTCACTATTATTAATGTTTGGTATCGCACCAGCTGTAGCTTCCGCATCAGTTCATTTAGCTGAAGTCGTTACAACCGCCGCTTCTGGTGCATCTCATATCAAATTTGGAAACGTTGATAAATATACAGCTTCCAGACTTACATTACCAGGGGCAATTGGCGCATTTATTGGGGCATGTTTTTTAAGTAATTTACCTGGCGATGTAATTAAACCGTACATTTCCTTATTTTTATTTACTTTAGGGGTTTATATTTTATTACGATTCATCATTCAAAAACAAATTGTTTCTTCAAATAAGCGTATGTCTGCTAAACAACTTGTACCACTCGGTCTGTTCGCAGGATTCGTTGATTCAACTGGCGGTGGTGGCTGGGGACCTATTACGACACCTGTTCTACTTGCAAAAGGAAATGATGCTAGAAAAGTTATTGGATCTGTAGATACGAGCGAATTTCCCGTTTCACTCGCTGCAACAATCGGCTTTTTCATCTCACTTGGTTGGGAACAAATAAGCTGGGTTTGGGTATTTGCCCTCATGCTTGGTGGTATTGTTGCCGCACCAATCGCCGCATGGTTAGTACGCATCGTTCCTTCTCATTTACTTGGCGTACTCGTTGGCGGACTTATTATCTTTACGAATATACGTACATTACTTACATCATTTAAAGTTGATCCAACTATTATTACACTTTCTTACGTTGCAGTTGGCCTTATCGTTATTATCTCTATTTTTATTGCTGTTCGTAACCATTCGAAACATTCAACAATTGGATACCCGGCAGATCAAAAACAAATGTTGCCATAATCATAAAAAATACCGCCCGATTTACTTCGAGCGGTATTTTTTATTTTTCTATTTTCCAATTGACCATCGTTTCAGTACTATTTACTCTTTTCATATGTAATTTCTCTAATACACGAATGGAGCTATAGTTATCAAGGAGTGTCTCCGCTATAATCATTTCCACTTCCCCTGTTTGAAAAGCCCATTTCATTAATTCACTAACTGCTTCTGTTGCATACCCTTTATTCCAATATTTCTCAATAAATCCATAACCAATTTCTACTGTATGTTGCTCATTCGGTTTCCCTTTAAATCCTATATCACCTAGAACAACATCATCCTCTTTCCGAATAACATACCACGGTCCCCACGGTAATGAAGCCACATCTCGTTTCACATTTTCTATATGCCCTACAATATGTGGGCCACTATTGTATCCTTGATTATTCGCAATTTGAATCCATTCTTCTGTACACGGTACTATATGTAATCTTTCCGTTTCTAATTTCATAATGATATCCCCTTTTCAATTAAACAATACCTCAATTTTATCAGAAATAAAAAGAATATTCATTCTATTTATTGGATTTATACTTATTCTTTGAAACGAATTTAAGGAATAATCCCCTTTTAATAGTTATGTCGAATTATATTTTCTGAATTTTCTTTTAATTTTAAAGGGTTTTTCAATATTTTTTGCGAAACATTTGTATAACAATTTTTTCTTTGCTTATTGTTACATAAAAGTAGGTTCGGGTGGAGTTATGCAAGCGTTTCCTATACAATAACCGATATTTTTTGACTTTTCCTAACAAAATTCCTTGCAATATATTCAGAAAGTCATTACAATTGCCATATATTAAATATCTTAGCAATATATAAATCCTCATCAATCCGATGAGGTAGAGGTTGCGACTTTTAAAAGTAAAATGGACGAGACACAGCGAATGTCACTGACTCCGTTTGAAAGGAAAAGTTGCCGAAGTTTATATTTCTTCTCTGGAAATATGAGCTGGGGCTGTCTCCGAAAGGAACAGAACTGTCACGTTTACAAAATTACCGTGTAAACGTGGTGTGCTATCTTAACGGAAGGGTATGATGGGGTGGTTATTTGTGAAACGTTCCGCCTAATTCCTTTGGCGGTTTTTTGTATTTTTCTCCCCCGCTCCTTCCTAACCTACAAGAAAAGGAGTGTTGAACATGAATAGCGCAACAAATCAATCTACCTCTAAAACGCAAACTACACAAGGACAAGGTGAATTAAAACGCGGATTAAAATCTCGTCACCTTACGATGATTTCTCTCGGTGGTACAATCGGTACCGGATTATTTCTTGCCAGTGGTGGTGTTATCCATTCAGCTGGTCCTGGCGGTGCATTAGTCGCATATGCCGCAATTGGAATTATGGTTTATTTTTTAATGACAAGCTTAGCAGAACTCGCAGCTTACATGCCTGTTACTGGATCTTTTAGCACTTATGCAACAAAATTTGTTGATCCATCACTTGGCTTTGCACTTGGATGGAACTATTGGTATAACTGGGCAATTACGATCGCTGCTGAACTAGCAGCCGTAACATTAATTATGAAATTTTGGTTCCCAGATACCCCTTCTCTTATTTGGAGTGGACTTTGTTTAGCTATTATTTTTCTCTTAAACTATTTATCTGTTAAAGGTTTTGGTGAATCTGAATATTGGTTCGCACTTATTAAAGTAGTTACTATTATTATCTTTTTAATTGTCGGTTTTATGATGATTTTTGGAATTATGGGCGGCGAAGCTGTCGGCTTTAAAAACTTCACTGTTGCAGATGCACCATTTAATGGCGGCATCATGGCAATTATCGGTGTATTTATGGCTGCTGGTTTCTCATTCCAAGGAACTGAATTATTAGGAGTAGCTGCTGGTGAAACTGCTGATCCAGAACGCAATATTCCAAAAGCAATTCGTTCTATCTTTTGGCGTATTATATTATTCTACATTTTAGCAATTCTCGTTATCGGTTTATTAATTCCTTATACGACTGAAAGCCTTGCAGCAAGTGATGTTACAGTAAGTCCATTTACACTTGTATTTGAAAAAGCGGGCGTTGCCTTCGCTGCTTCTGTTATGAACGCTGTTATTTTAACTGCAGTACTTTCTGCTGGTAACTCTGGAATGTATGCATCAACTCGTATGCTTTGGGATTTAGCTCGCCAAGGAAAAGCACCAAAATTCTTAGGAAAATTAGATAGCCGCGGTGTACCTGTTAACGCATTAATCGCAACATCAGTAGTTGGTAGCGTCGCTTTCATCGCTTCTTTATTCGGTGACGGTGTTGTATACATTTGGTTATTAAATGCTTCTGGAATGTCAGGATTTATTGCTTGGGTAGGAATTGCTATTAGTCATTACCGTTTCCGAAAAGCCTATATTGCACAAGGGAAAGATTTGAAAGATTTACCATATCAAGCGAAATGGTTCCCGTTCGGTCCAATCTTTGCATTTGCACTTTGTGTTATCGTTATTTTAGGCCAAAACTACGGAGCATTTACAGGAGCATCTATCGACTGGAACGGTGTACTCGTTTCTTACATCGGTTTACCACTCTTCTTAGTACTATGGTTGGGCTATAAATTTACTAAGAAAACGAAAGTCATTCCACTTGATAAATGTGAACTGAAATAGAGTATAGCAAAACGAGCAAACAAAATTGTTTGCTCGTTTTTTTATTACAATTCCATTTACTTCCCTATTTCTTATCTTTTTGCAATAATAAAGTAAATACACTTAAAGGTTGGGATCACATGAACATTCGTATTACTGATGAAGCAAAAGCTGCTATACATAGATTAGAACGTGAAGACAAAAAGATTATTCGCATTAGAGGGACAATGACAAACTCTTGTAGCATTTTCGTTGATGTTGATTTAATTTGGGATACATATAATGCGGATGATGTTGTATATGAAGATGAAATGCTTATTGTACAAATGGACTCATTCACGAAAGACTACACTGGTGGTACATTAAAACTTGATTATAAGACGACAGGTTTTAGTATTACGACTCCTAATGAGACTTTGGTGTATGGATTGTCGATTAAAAAATAAACATTGTTTTTATCCGACCAATGGGGTGAAAAAATGGGCAAATATGTTCCATTAAAATTTTTATTCAGCGAAGAATTAGCAGAAAAAATAGCTGATTCTATTTGTAAACACGATCCTAATTTCTCTAAAAGAAACTTTGTATCTACCGTGACATGTAAAGTTGAAAATTTAGAGTTAAAGCAACGTATAGAAGTAATAGCAGATGAATTACACAATACATTACAAAAAGATTTTAATGAAGCAATACATATATTACTGAAAACATTGGGACCAGAAAATACTACAGAAGTAGGCACATTTACAAACGGATACATGTACATGCCTATTGCAAAATACGTTGAAAAATATGGACTTAACGATTTTGAATCCTCATTCAATGCCATGTATGAAATAACAAAAAGAAATACTGCTGAATATGCCATTCGTCCTTATCTTGAAAAATACCATGAAGGAACCTTGGACATATTGCAGCAATGGTTACGTGATGAAAACAGCCACATCAGGAGATTAGTTTCAGAAGGTACTAGACCAAGACTTCCTTGGGCAAAAAAAATAGGAGCTCTGAAAGGTGACTTCAGAAATAATTTAAAGCTTCTTGAGCCATTAATGAATGACCCTTCTAAGTATGTTCAAAAATCTGTAGCCAATCACATTAATGATATTACGAAAGAAGATAACGAACTCGTTTTTCAATGGTTGCAACAATTACTCGATAAAAACCATCCTGTTAATCCTTGGATTATGAAACATGGATTAAGAACGGTGATAAAAAATGGTACTTTACCAAAAGATTTTTCTTTTTAAGTATTTTATACAAAAACGCTTATGCTTCAAAAATGAAGTATAAGCGTTTTTTCTCTTTAAAACATTATCCCTGCCTTAAAATATTTTGAAACATTTCTGGCTTACGTTGTTCAAAGCTCTCTATTAATTCTTTTCCAAATATCGTTATACTCTCCTCCCACGGATGCCCTAAATAGCCCCACTTAAAGTCCTTCTGAATAAAAAAATAGTAATCTCCATTTGGAAAAATCGGGATTGTCCACTCATCAAATTCATTTCTATCGAACTTTAAACGTGGATTTACCCAGTAACATTCATGTTGCCAATCAATTGCCATTATATATTCATTCGATACTGTATTCTCTTTAAAAACTAGTAATGCTTTTTCTTCCAGATCGTCATATACATTTAAATCTATCGATTCTCCAAAGCAATGAGAAATATCATATGTTATAAAGGGACTTGGTACCTTAAATGATGGGAATGTAGAATCACTTGGCGAAAACTTAAGTTCACTATATACCCTATCCCATATTTGGTCGTACTCTTTGTCTGTAAACTCCATCCAATTTTTCATTAAACAACTGCCTTCCCCTATAATTTCAAAGGATTTTCACTCGATACTCCCGAATATATAAATAACCATTCTCGCAAGGAGCTAATTCATATGAATCTATTCGAACACGAAACGTAAAACCGCTTCATTTTAATAAGAGGTCCTCCCTTTTTTCTCATCATATCACTCATTTTTAAAAATAGGAGGACAACAATATGAAACGCGATCCATTATTTTTAACTTTTTTAGAAAGTGCTAATACAAATTTTAGTGGCTGGGATTTCTCTTTCATTTCAGAAACTGGCCGTATGAATAGCGAGCCCCTATCATGGTCATACGGTAGCACTGCTTTCCAGCTTATGCAACGTGCAAAATCAATGCTAGATATGGGGACTGGTGGCGGAGAGTTTTTATCTATGTTACAACCGTTCCCGTCAACTATTTATGCGACTGAGGGCTATGCTCCGAATGTCCCAATTGCACGAAAGAAATTAGAACCTTTAGGAGTTATAGTCGTAGAAGTGACTGATGATACTGCTTTACCATTTCAAGATGGTCAGTTTGATTTAATTGTGAATCAACATGAATCCTATTCTGCTTCTGAAGTGAAAAGAAGTCTTTCCATCAATGGAACATTTCTTACACAACAAGTCGGTGGTCTTGATTGTGCGGAACTGAATGAGCAGTTTGGCACACCGCTGAATAGCGAATTTTCAAGTTGGTCACTCGAAACGGCATGTAGTGAATTAGAACAAAATGGATTTACTATTTTAGAAGCGAAAGAAGAATTCCCTCTTCAGCGTTTTTATGATGTCGGTGCTGTTGCCTATTACTTAAAAGCAATTCCGTGGCAAATTCCTGATTTTACAGTAGAAAGGTATTATGAGGAATTATATCGCATACATGAAATCATCTTGCAAAAAGGATATTTTGATGTGCAGCAACATCGTTTTATTATAAAAGCGAATTATGTAGAGTAAAACTTGAATTAGCATTCCTTACAAAAAAGCCAAATTCTTTATTGGAATTTGGCTTTTTCTTTGTATTTTAACGTGTCTTTTCCTATTGTGAAACGAGATGTTTTTCATATCGTTTCTCCGTATCATCTTCTGTCAGAATAGACCTTGTGTAATCAACAATATTCCGGGATACAATCTCATTTATTTTTCTTGGTGTTCCGCATCCCATTCACTTAAATAGGATGCATATTCTAATTCATCTGGATTATCATGTAACATAGAAATAAACTCTAATTTATTTCCATCACAATCCAGAAAGTATACACTTGCAGCTGGCATCCATCTTTGGACAATTGGTTCTTGATTTCCCTTCCCTTGGCTCCCTACCACTTCTATTCCACGATTCTCTAACCACACTTTAGAAGTCTTTAGAAATTCTAAATCTACACCAAAAGCAAAGTGTTTCATCTCAAAAGCTTCATTGTTATGTACCTCCCATAGTCCAAGCATTTGCTTTTTACTTTCTCCTACCCAAAAGAAAGCCACTTTTCTTTTGGAGAGTTTTCTTGCTAATGCTAACCCCAACTTATTTTGATAGAAATCTATAGCCTTTTCTAAATCTCTTACATGTAAATGAGTTTCGTATATGTTCCGTATCATTCTGCTTATTCCTTTCTTTATTGGTAACTACGGGTTGAGTAGTTACTATAATTATAAATCTGAAGTATGTATAATCATTGTAATGTATCTCCATATCCGATATACCTAGTTACTATTATTATATCGAAATTGGAATATAATAAATCTAACTGAGGTAGCAAATTCAAATAAAAACTCTACTACTTTTGTAGGAGAAATCTCCATTAAATTCAGATGAAATCATATTTAAATAATGAAAAAACGCTATTCTTTTAGTATGAATATAAAGAAGGGATAGCATTTTTTACTCTTGGGATAGTTAATATTTTTAAGTTGATGAGCATGGAGTAGCATCAACGCCATTCCACATTCCCATTGTTGGCTTCTTGTTTCTATTTAAAAGGAGTATGTTATCCCCTTTTCTAATGAAGCAAATTGTGTACTTATACATATCGTCATTTCCTTTCTTTTACATCCTCTTCTGTAAGAAATTCATTTTCTACATGAGGAATTCTTATCATTTCCACGTAAAAACACTCTCCTTGTCATTGCTCCTCACATAATATACAGTACAACTTTCATACGTAAACACTTTACGTCCAACGAAAGAATCCTTTTGAGAAAGGAGAATTCAACATCGATAACATAGGAAATGAATTTTTAAAATGCTTTTATGATAGCAATGTATGGCCAAACGGTACAAACTGGCTCGGTGTCCCCATTTGCAAACTTCCCTCTGACCTTTTCTTATATCAAGAAATTATTTACGACTTACAACCGGATTTAATTATTGAATGCGGGACTTTCCATGGTGGTAGCGCACTTTATTTAGCTTCTATTCTAGATTTAATAGGAAAAGGTCACGTTCTTACTATTGATATAACGCCGCAACCAAATCGCCCATCACATAATCGGATTACGTATTTAACAGCTTCTTCTGTTTCTGTAAGTGCTGTCCAAACTATTTTAAGTATGCGAAAACCTGACGATGTTATTTTAGTTATTTTAGTTATTTTAGATTCCGATCATAGTAAAGAACATGTATTAAAAGAACTGCAATTATATAAATCAATTGTAACTACTGGTAGCTACATGATTGTCGAGGATACATGTATTAACGGAAATCCTATTCTTCCTGATTGGGGCCCTGGTCCGATGGAAGCTGTGGAAGAATTTTTAACAAAAAATAATAATTTCATAGTAGATGAGACAAGGCATAAATTTTTCATACCATTTAATCCGAATGGTTTTTTGAAGAAAATAAAATAACTAGACTAAACTAGTCTAGTATTTTCATTTTCGAAAAAGGATAGTACACAAATTCCACTTTTCCTATTATATTATCTTCTTCAATATACCCTAAGCCATTTCGACTATCCTTACTTTGTTCACGATTGTCTCCCATTACAAATAACTTATTTGGCGGAATCTTTGTCTTTTGAAAGTTGTAAAACACTTGTGTATTATTATATAAATCTTTATTTATATAAGGTTCCTCTTGCTTTTTGTCATTTACGTATACAGTTCCATTCGTTATGTTAATTACGTCACCAGGAAGTCCTATTACGCGTTTCACATAATATTTCGACTCATCCTCTTCCTTAATAATGACGATTTCTCCGTGCTGTAAGCTAGAAAAATGTACCGCAGCTTTATTTACAAATACGTAGTCTTCTTCATGTAAAGTTGGCTGCATTGATTTTCCTTCCACTTTACATAAAATGAAAGACTGGTACGTTACTACTAGGACAAATATAAATAGTATGTACTTTCCCCAACCTCTCTTATTCTCCTCTTTCATATCCATTCCCACCTTATCAAAACACTTTTTAACTCAAAAATATATCACTGCACCTGTTCATTTGCGCAGTGATATACTACAATTTGAATTTTTTACTGTGCCTTACTCGGCTATTGTGTTACTGGGACTGGACTTACACCCGATCTCTGCGTTTTTAAATCAAAATATGCATCCAAAACCTCTTTACCAATTGCAGAATTAATACCTGATTTATCATTATTTACCCATGGCACAACAACAGAAAAAGCAACTTCCGGATCAGCATCATATGGCGCATACCCGGCGAGAGTTAAATTATAACATTTTTTTCGATAGTTGTTTTCATCTCTTCCAATATCACTTTCTCCACCGTACACTGTTTCTGCTGTCCCTGTTTTCCCAGCCGGTTTATAAGGTAATCCTTTAAAAGTTCCAGCACCGGTCCCATCTACCTCTTGGAAAACTCTTCTAAACCCTTCTTTCACATGATTTATATATGAAAGATCCATATCCACTCGATTTAACACGACTGGTTCCATCGATTGCATAACTTTCCCGACTTCCTCTGGTCTATTTGGTTGCTCTCTAATTTCTTGTACAATTTGTGGTTTCATTCGGTAACCGCCATTTGCAATCGTTGACATATATTGCGCAAGCTGCAGCGGCGTATATGTATCATATTGCCCAATCGCATAGTCAAGTAAAAAACCAGGTATATTATCGGTTCTACCCATTTGACCAATCGATTCATTTGGAAGGTCAATACCGGTTGGTACACCTAAACCAAATTGTCTAAAGTAATAACGCATTTTATTAAACGCTTCTTGTTTAATATCTAGTGGATTATTTGGTACATAATCAATCCCCGCAATCTTTAACGCCGTATTAAACATGTAGACATTGGATGAAACTTGCAATGCTCTTAAATCATCAATATCTCCAAAGTCTTTCCACGATTTCTTCGGCTTCGAACTTCCTTTAAAGTACATTGGTGCATCAAAGAAATGCGTATATGGCTTAATCGCTTCTGTTTGATATCCTGCTAATACCGTAGCTCCTTTCACCGTTGATCCTAACTCGTAAGAACTTATCATCGTTCCTAAAGCGTAGTCTTCTATTTGCATCCCGCCATCTTTATTTACAATTTTCTTTCCTGCTAATGATAGAATTTGACCATTTTTCGGATTCATCATAACGACGAATGCACGATCCATCATCGGTTCAGAAGAATGAAATGCCCTTAAATTCCTTTCAAGACTTTCCTCCACCTTTTTCTGTAAATCCATATCAACTGTTAACATTAAATTATTTCCACTTTTTCCTTTTGTCACTTTTTCAGTCCGAATAATATTTCCAGCTTTATCAGTAATATTTTTAGACTGTTCTTTCGTTCCATGTAACACATCTTCGTATTGCTTTTCGATGTAACTCTTACCAATACGATCATTTCTGTTATAATCTCGTACTAAATAATAGTCTAATTGCTCCCTTGGTAATCCCTCATTCTCAGTAGAAACACTACCAAGTACAGAACGTAGTATTTTATCATTTGGATATTCGCGCTCCCAATCCACAGTCGTATCTACGCCTGGCAAGCTCGATAATCTTTCACTCACTACTGCATATTCATTTTGACTTACATCTTTTTTGACGATTTGTGGCGTCATTTTATATCCCGCATTCATTTTGCTTTTAATTGCTAGTACTTCTATATCCTCTTTCGAAAGCTCGTTTAATTCTTCTTGTGTAATTCTTTCTCGTCTCAACTCTTCTACTTTCTTATCTAAGTCTTTCCCTTCTATTTCCTGTTTCCTAAATTTACTCTCATCTTCTTTCGTTACTTTTGTTGCTGCACGTTTTTCGTTTAACTGCATCCAAAAGTCTTTTTTATCTGTCTCTGTTAACTTGTCCATATCTTCTTGCGGCATTTCAATTAGCTGCGCTAAATTTCTTGCCACTATTAAAACCTCTTTTGAGTCCACTCCTTTCATCTTCGTATATGTAACAGTTCGTAACGGTTTATTATTTACAATAACTTTCCCTTCCCGGTCAAACATCTTCCCTCTCGGAACTGGAGTACTCACCGTTACATCTTCCTTTTTATTCACTTCATTTCGATACGTTTCTCCGTCAATGATTTGTACTTTACCTAATTGAATAATAATAGCTGAAAATAAAAGAAAAACGATAAAAAATAGTACATTTAACCGAAAAGGAATATGA
Organism: Bacillus sp. DB-2; assembly: GCF_003315125.1. NCBI lineage: Bacteria > Bacillati > Bacillota > Bacilli > Caryophanales > Bacillaceae > Bacillus > Bacillus sp. DB-2. The sequence goes on from NZ_QNRN01000002.1 coordinate 14,857, forward strand.
GTTTTTTTCTTTTTCGACTGTTTCTGTTTCTCCTTTTTCTGTCTCATTTTGCTCCCTCGCTTCATTCTATTAACATTTCTGCGCAAAAATCATTATGTATTAAATTTATTTATATGCTATATATAGAATTTTATATTAATTACAAAAGAAATAAAAGATTTAATTTTCAGTTTTTGATTTTCTCATCCTATTTATTACCATTCCCCTTATACGCAATAACATGAATATAATTCATACAAAAAAAACTGAGGTAGACATCATTCACCTCAGTTTCTTTACGAAAACAAAAACTTATTTAATCGAAGATAACCCTTTGGCAAATTCACCAATCTTATTTTGAAAAACAAAATCAAAATTGTATTCTTGCCCTGTTAACTCTTCATTTACTAAAATTGTTGTTGCGCCTACTTCTCTCTTTGCGATTTCTGGGAATGAAGCGACAGGTTGCACTTTTAATGACGTTCCCATTACGAGAAGTACATTTGTTTCATATAAACGTTTTATCGCATTTTGATATTGTGGTAACGTATCTCCGTATAAAACAACATCTGGGTTTAGAATGAAATTACACTTCCCGCAACGCGGTACTTCATGATCAATCATATATTGTAAATCATATCCCGTTTTACACTTCGGACAATGCGCAGTTTGAAGTGTTCCATGTAAATCAATTACATGTTTACTACCACCTACTTGATGCAAACCATCAATATTTTGCGTTAAAATCGTTATGTCTTTCCCTTGTTCTTCTAGCTCCGCTAAAAAGCGATGCCCGCGATTTGGTTTATATTGATGAAACGTATTAATTTGAAAGATTTCTTTATAATGCTTCCAAAACTCTTTCGGATTTCTATTATAATAGCCTCTCGACAAATACATCTCTACATTCGCATCAGCATATAATCCATTTGCTGAACGAAAATCAGGGATTCCACTTTCTGTGCTTGCACCAGCACCTGTTAACACTGTAATTTTCTTTGCTTTTTCTAATATCGAACGTACTTCCTCATATTGCACAAAAATCACCTCTATGTATATTCCTATACTTATTATACCAGTTGTTTACAGTAGGTGTTGTACAATTCATTTTACTTACTTCATTGCATGAATTAACCCCCAACTTTTTTGGGTGTAATTAAAGTTTCAAAGATAACTACTGTTCAATTAAGTCAACAATATACGTAGCATTCTTAGTAGCTAAAGCACTCTCACAATCAATTCTGGATTGTTTAGAGGTAGATTCAGTGAAAGGTGTGTCTAATGAGCAAATGACGATTTTTCAATTCATTTAGAAAGCAGCCAGAAGGCTGCTTTTCTTCATGGATGGGCTTAGATAGTTATGGACTACTGGGAGCCCCTTAAGTTATACTTGTATAATATAAAAAATTAACAAGGGGTAATATTAACATTATGAAAGAAAAAAACGAACTTGTTCAAAGTATTCCTCAAACAGGATTTTTTGGGCATCCAAAAGGATTATTCTCTTTATTCTTCACTGAGTTTTGGGAAAGGTTTTCTCATTACGGAATGAGAGCTATTTTACTGTATTATATGTACTATTCAGTCGCAAAAGGTGGATTAGGAATTGAACAATCTACCGCAACCTCGATAATGGCAATTTACGGTTCCTTACTGTTCATGTCTAGTATTATCGGTGGATGGATATCGGATCGTTTATTTGGTCCAAGTAAAACCGTATTCTTTGGTGGCGTTTTAATTATGATTGGCCATCTTATTTTAGCTTTACCGGGTAGTAAAAGTGCATTATTTATCTCTATGGTCTTCTTAGTTCTAGGAACAGGGTTGTTAAAGCCTAACATATCGAATATCGTAGGAAGTTTATACAGTGAAACAGATGCGCGTCGTGACTCAGGGTTCAGTATATTCTACATGGGTATTAACTTAGGTGCCTTACTTGCACCTTTAGTTGTCGGAACATTAGGTCAGCAATATAATTTCCACCTTGGTTTTGGAGTTGCGGCAATTGGTATGGCAATTGGGTTAGGGGTATTTGTTGGAACAAAACAGAAAAACCTTGGTCTAGTCGGTACGCAAGTACCTAATCCATTATCAGATTCGGAAAGAAAAAAGACTATTAAGTATTTCAGTTTTGGTCTGGTTGTATTAACATTGCTAGGTGTGGTTACAATTCCAACTGGGTTGTTAACTATAAATCGTTTTACATTCCTGATTAGTATCTTAGGGATTGTTATTCCAACCTATTATTTCATTTATATGTATCGTAGTCCTAAAACAACAAAAGTAGAGCAATCTCGTCTTCTTGCGTATATACCACTCTTTATTGCAGCTACAATATTTTGGTCTATACAAGAACAAGGTGCTATTATCTTAGCGACATACGCGGATCAACGAACTCAATTACAGTTCAATGGAATTACATTGCATTCCGCTTGGTTCCAATCATTAAGTCCAATCTTTATCGTAACGCTTGCCCCGATTTTTGCATGGGTTTGGATAAAGTTAGGCAAGAAGCAGCCTTCAACGGCAAAAAAATTCGCTATTGGATTGCTATTTGCAGGTTTATCATTCTTAGTTATGATTATTCCGGCTTTAATCAACGGTACTCACTCTTTAGTGAATCCTATGTGGTTAGTCCTTAGCTTCTTTTTAATTGTAATTGGAGAAGTTTGTTTATCTCCTTCAGGGTTATCAATAACGACGAAGCTGGCTCCAGCTGCTTTCTCTTCGCAAACCATGAGCTTATGGTTCTTATCAACTGCGTCTGCGCAAGCAATAAATGCCCAAGTTGTTAAACTGTATAATCCTGCAACAGAAGCAATTTACTTTGGTATTATTGGTGCTATCTCCATTTTAGTTAGCATCCTGCTGTTTACATTATCATCAAAAATCCAAAATTTCATGAAGGGACTTCAATAACGGTCTCTTATTGAAATGAACAAATACAAGTTTCTATGTGAAGAGTAGCCAAATGGGTTACTCTTTTTTGTAAAAGTTAGATAAATATCGCATTCTTACCGTACTTATATTTAAATTTATCAGTTTTGAAAAATCATAGTACAATTAACAATTCTGATGATTATCTCTTACCCAGTTATACTTTACTAATGGAAAAAAATTCACTCTGTTTGTTTTACATAAAAATGGTGTGATATTTTTATCACACCATTTTAAAATCATTACTTTGTATGTCTTTGAGTTTATCAGAACTTAACTTTTTATCCATTCATATAGACGAAAATTCGACATCATTAAGAAACTATTTAAAAAGTTTCCTTTTATTTGAAACAATTCCGTATATGTTAGACTGCCCTATTACAACAATCTCCCTCTTTGTATTCTATACTACATCTTCATACAAAAACAAAAAGAGGGCTGCATCAGCCCTCTTTAATCTACTATTATTTAATGCGTCGTACCCCCAATTTCCACAATATCCACCTCAACTTCCATCGCTACCTCAATTGCCAATTCTATACCTTTACTAATAGTAGAAAGTGACATACTCGGTTGACCTGGATAATTGCTCGCTTGCTTTGGTAAGAACGGAATATGAATAAATCCACCTTTTATTTTCTTATCATGTTTCTCTAGTTCGTGCATGAGACCATAGAATAAATGATTACAAACGAATGTACCTGCCGTTTGTGAAACAGATGATGGTATACCTTCTTCACGAAGTTTTTTCACGATTGCTTTCATCGGAAGTGTAGACCAATACGCATTAGGTCCTTCTTCTACAACCGGCATATCCACCGGCTGATTTCCTTCATTATCAGCAATTCTTGCATCATCAATATTAATTGCTACACGCTCTATCGTAATATCTGGTCTGCCCCCAGCTTGTCCAATACATATAATCATTTCAGGCGACAACTCTTCTATATACTCTTTTAATACTCTTATTGATTTATGAAATACGGTTGGAACCTGTTTACTAATAATCTTGTACTCTCCGATTGTTTTTTCATGCAAACTTTTTGCGACTTCCCAAGCTGGGTTGATACTTTCTCCCCCGAACGGATCAAATCCTGTTACTAATACTGTTTTCATAGTTTCACTCTCCTAATTAGAAACGATATACAAGGCCGTACATAATAAACATATTGATAATAAAAATGGAAAGAGCAATTGGTACTTGTGCTTTAATGACTGCATTTTTATCTTTCAATTCTAAAAGCATCGCAGGTACGATATTAAAGTTTGCTGCCATTGGAGTAAGCAGCGTTCCGCAATATCCAGCAAACATACCTAGTGCTGCCATAATTGCTGGGTTTCCTCCGTGCATTTGCACAATTAAAGGTAAGCCAATTCCTCCAGTAATTACGGCAAATGCTGCGAATGCATTCCCCATTACGACTGTAAATAGCATCATTCCTAAACAATACGCCATAACAGCAACGAATGGATACTCTGTCGGTAACACTTGTCCGACTAATTCCGAAACGACTTGCCCTACGCCAGACTTCGCGAAAATACCACCAAGTGCAGCTAACATTTGTGGTAAAATAACTGCCCAACCGACAGCCTGTAGTAACCTACTTCCTTCTTGAACAGGCGTTGTTATTTTGGATTTCGTAATACGCATCGCCGCAACGAATGCGAGTAATGCTCCTAACGCTAATGCAACTAATGTTACTTTATCAGGATCAACAAGTGCGACATTTCCCCATTTAATTTTCCCTAACGTTAACGTACCGATTATCGTAAAAATAGGAATTAATAGTGCAGGCATGAAAATTTTATTCTTTAATTTCTCTGCATGTTTCACACGTTCTTGTACTGGTACTTCTTTCTCCTTGGATTTTGTTACTTTATTTAATGAAGCTAAAACGACCATAGCGAGCACAATACAACCAACGTAAAACGAAGGGATTACATTTCCGAATATAAATGTAACTGCAAACAATGCCCAAAATAAACTAGAACCGAATCGGTTTGGATGTTCACGATCAAATGCAATACGAACAGCGATAAATGCAACGATGATACCTAATACATAATAAATTGTATCCATTGTTATGATGTTCATCTTATATAGCCTCCTTCTCTTGGTTTTCTTCTGCCTTCATTGTTTTCTCTATATACTTATCAAACCTTCTAAACCTAATCCAGCTCACAATCAGTGCCGATATCGCAGTTGGAATGCCCCAAAGCGCCATATCCCATACACCGACATGCATACCTACTGAATCGAAGAATCCTTTCATTAATAAAATGGCACCAGTTGCAATGAAAATATCTTCTCCGAAAAACCAAGCTGTGTTTTCCGCAGCTGCTGCGTTTGCTTTAATCTTTTCTCTTAATTTATCAGGGAGTTTACCATATTTACCTTGCGCAGCCCCTTCTGCCATCGGTGCAACGAGCGGTCTCACTGTTTGCGCATGACCTCCAATATTCAGTCCAAGTGCTGCTGATGATTCTCTTATCGTAAAATATGACATTAATACTTTTCCAGTTGTTGCTCCTTTTGATTTCGTTATAAGTGCTTCTGCTCTTTCTTTTAAGCCATAACGCTCTAAAATTCCGATTACCGGTAAAGTTAATATGATTGGCATAGACATATATCTGTTTTCTATGAAAAATTTACCGAACATGCTGATCACATCATAAAAACTTAAGCCTGAAACCATACCAGTAACAATACCCGCAACCATTACTACTAACAGTGTATTTAGCCTAAATAAAAATCCAACCGCAACAAGTAAAATCCCAATTAATTTTATCAATTTTAGCACTTCCCCTCATTTTTAATCCCGCTAATTAAAGTTTCACTTTATTTCGGTGCACAAATAGAAATACCGTTAAGTTCGAATGTTCTGTATATTACACCCGCAAATTGGACTGCTTTCTCTCCGTCCCCGTGTAAACATATCGTTTGCGCTTGAACTGCTACTTTCTCCCCATTGACCGATTCTACATACCCTTCTTTCACCATTTGAAGTACTTGTTTTATTGCTTCATCTTCATTTTTTATAAGAGCATTTTCTTCTGTACGGCTCGTTAAAGTTCCATCCTGCTTATACGTGCGATCAGCAAAAGCTTCTTGTACGAGAGTTATATTATATTTTTCTGTTGCCTTTATAAATGCCTCACTATTCGCTAATCCGTAAAGTAATAGTCCAGGGTTAATATGATAAATTGCCTTTGCGATTGCATCCGCAATTTCCGAATCCGTTGCTGCCATATTATATAAGGCACCGTGCGGTTTTACATGTTGCATTTTCCCTCCAGCAGCTTTAACAAATCCGTCTAATGCGCCAATTTGATACAAAACATAATCGTATACTTCACTTGCTGAAACGTGCATGTTCCTTCTCCCAAATCCAATTAAATCAGGAAATCCAGGATGTGCCCCTATTGCTACGTTATGCTGCAGAGCTTTTTCAACCGTTTGCCGCATAACGGCCGGATCACCAGCATGAAAACCACAAGCAACGTTTATAGAGGAAACGAACGGAAGAATTTCATCATCATTCCCCATTTTATAAGCTCCAAAACTTTCTCCTAAATCACAGTTTAAATCGATTGTAGTCACGATGTTTCCTCCTAATCTCAGCTTCGTAAAGCGATAAATTTCTTTAATAGACTCATACTTGTTTCCTGCTTTATATATAATTGTGCAGCGTCTTCCATAGTTATTTTTTCAAAAGTTACATAGTCTCCTGGTTTCAGCTGCGCTAGAAGAGGTAAATCTACTGAAATTACATTTCCAATTCTCGGATAACCACCTGTCGTTTGTCTATCCGCCATTAATATAATAGGTTGTCCACCATTCGGTACTTGAATTGTTCCAAATGTAACGGGGCTCGATAAAATTTCTATCTCTTCAACTCTATTTAAAACCTCTCCGTCAAGCCTATATCCCATGCGATCAGCATAATTGGACACTTTATATTCTTTCGAAAAAAACGACTTTATACTTTCTTCTGTAAATTGATCATATTCAAAGTCTGTTATGACGCGAAGAATAGGATGCTTCTTATATTTTGGTAAAGCATTGTTACAAATTTCCCACTTCGTTTTTATACGCTTTTCTTCTTGTAAATTTTGAATGAAACGACTTGCAACTTCTGCCCCTGTACCAATTTGAAAATAATCTCCTTTTTTCAGCATTCTCCCTTCAATACCGCCAAGAGCAGCACGTATGTAAGTACTTTTACTTCCCATCGTATGATCAATATTTATACCGCCCGCAAAAGTCACATATGCTCTGCAACCACTCTTTGCTTTTCCGAGACAAAGCATGCTTCCTTCTTCAGCTAATATGGGACGCCATAATGGAATACGTTCTCCATTTAATAACGGTTCCATATCCGCACCGCCAATCGCAAGCAATGTCGTTTTCTTTATTAACATTTTAGGTCCCATTATTGTAATTTCGAGTCCAGCTTCATTCTCTTCATTACCTACTAACATATTAATCATCCTGAGCGCATTTTTATCCATTGCCCCGCCAACAGGTACACCGTATTGTTGATAATGAGATCGCCCTAAATCTTGGACTGTTGTAAACATTCCTGCATGCAAAATCTCTACATCCATTCTTTAGCCCCCTCAAGCGATACGTACTCTCCTTTTGTTATTGGTATAAATCGTAAATACATACCACTTTGAATATATGTTGGTGTTTCTTCTTTTGGATTAAATAGAGAAATAGGTGTTCGGCCGATAATATTCCAGCCTCCTGGTGTTTCAAGCGGATAAATACCCGTTTGATTTCCACCAATCCCTACTGAACCAGGAGCGATTTGTAACCGTGGTGTTTCTTTTCTAGGTGTTTCTAGTTCTTTTGATAATCCCCCTAAATAAGGGAAGCCAGGCGTAAAACCTAACATATACACGAAATATTTTGTTTCACTATGTATTCGAATAACATCCTCTACTTGTAAGCCTTGATAATGCGCAACCTCTTCTAAATCAGGTCCATACTCTCCCCCGTAACACACTGGTATAGAAATATATTTCACATCTCGGTTCACTTCTTCTTTATATGAATCACATAGCTCCCTTATATACTGGCAAACGTAATCATATGGCCTTATATTTCTATCATTTTCCTTCCATACCTCGTACAAATTGTAGTAAACCGCTAATGAAGTAAACGACGGAACGCATTCAACCATTCCTACAAATGGATGCCGCCTTAGCGCTTGAAATAATCGTTGCACTTTTTCGTATATATCCATCCCAATTTCTTCACCAAATGTAACAATAATTGCTTGATCCCCTAACGCAGAAAATTTCATCTCACTCCCTCTTTCTATGCCAAAAAGCCAAGTTCTTTCGAAATACGATTCGCTGTTTCTTTCACTTTCGCAGTAAAATATGAAATGTTACTTTCGCTATACTCAATTGCCAATCCCGAAATACTAATACCTGCTACAACCGTTCCATCATTCGCAAAAATCGGAGCTGCTATAGCCGCTGTATGATTTTCTAATTCAGAATAGCTAATTGTGTATCCAGCTTGTTTTGCCATATGTAACACTTCTAGTAAATGCTCCTTATTCACAATCGTTCCATCTGCAAACTGCTTTAAATCAGTTTCCTCTACGTACTTTCTTTTCACTTCCTCAGAAAAATACGATAGTAAAATTCTCGGACATGCACCCGCATAAAGCGGTGCTCTTCTTCCAACCGCCGTATAAACACGTACTGGCTGAGCTCCTTCCATCTTCTCAACATAAATTGCATCATTACCATCTTGAATAATTAAATTTACTGCTTGCCCTAAACTATCTCTAAGCTCTTTCATATAAGGAATTGCAATATTTCTTACGGATAATCGTTGCGAAACAAGTTGACCGAATCGTAAAAAAACGACTCCGAGACGATACTTGCCCTTTTCTGTTTTTTGTAAAAAGTCCATTTCTTCTAACGAGCCAATTAAACGATAAACAGATGTTTTCGGCATGCTCGTAAGCTGAACCATCTCTGTTAAACTTAGCTCCTCATGCTCATAAAACAACTCTAAAATATCCATTGTCTTAACTGCCGTTTTATTTATACTCATCCTATCTCCTTCTTGTTCCGAATTTCGGAACTTCAATTCCGTTTTTCGAAACAAAGATATAATTTAAAATTATAAAATATTCTTTCAATTCTATCAATATATTTTTCACAAACAAAAAAAGTATGGAAGAATATTTCTCCCATACTTTTGCTTTACTTTATAACGCTCTCACTTGTTTCAATGGCCAGAAAACAGCTTGTCCTTTTCCGACAATTTCATCTTCTGAAATAAATCCAAACATACGACCGTCTTTAGATACTTCACGATTATCTCCTAAAACAAACACTTGGCCCTCTGGCACTTTCGTTTTCCCTGTGATTTGTTCTAACGTAAAATCAGGAGTTAATACACGACCTGACGCCTTTTCTTTAAATTCTTTTAAATACGGTTCTTCCATCGCTTTTCCGTTTACATATAAAACATCATCTTTATACTCAACTGTATCACCTGGTAAACCAATTACTCGTTTTACTAAATCGTACCCTTCTTTTCCGTGGAAGACGATAACGTCAAAACGATCTAACCCGCTTATACTATAACCAATCTTATTCACGAGAACTCGCTCATTATTTTCTAAAGTTGGCATCATCGATTCACCTTGTACTAATGACGGCGTAAATAGCACCCCACGAACGATAAAGGCAATCGCAAGTGTAATACCTATCGTCTTAATCCATGAGATCAATTCTTTCTTCGTATTTGTCTTCATCGTCTCTCCTCTTTCTTACATACTTACTTTATTATTTCAACTAACTCTTGTACTAAATTTAGGTCAATTTCAGAAAAACATGACTTACCTTCTCTAACCGCTGTACCTACATGCGCCTGCGTAATTCCAGTTTCATCTAGCAATTGTTTTACATTCTTTTTCGTTACTCCGCTTCCGACAACAAGCTGTATATTCCCTTCACTTTCTTTTTGCATTGCTGCAAGAACCGGAATATTATCTACTACATTTCCTTGTCCGCCTGAAGTTAAAACGTGAGTAACTTTATTGAATTTCTTCAAAACTTTCATCGCTTCTACTGGATTTTCTGTATCATCTATCGCACGGTGATACGTTACATTTATTCCATCTACAACAGATAATAAATCTACTAATTTCTCTTCATCAACTTCATTTTGTTCATTTAACACACCTAATACAACACCAGCAGCTCCAAGATTTTGAGCAACTACAATATCTTCTTTCATCATTTCAATTTCTTCTTCCGTATATGTAAAAGACTTTGCATGCGGACGAATCATAACATGAACTGGTATTTGCACTGCATCTACTGCTTTTTTTATAAAAGCATAGCTCGGTGTTAAACCACCTTCTGTATATGATGAAATGAGTTCAATTCGATTTCCACCAGCCTTTTCAATTCGCTTCACATCTTCTAAACAAGTTGCAATAACCTCTAGCATGAGATAACCTCTTTTCGTGCTTTTTTCTTATTATACAGTAGGTGAAATAAGAAGCATAGTATTCCACTATAAAACTACAAAAAGAAGAATGAAAAGAAAGATTTATTGAATTGATAATAAATATCATATATGTTATGTTTTTCTTAAAATTACACATTCTTATATTCTTATAAAAGGAGATAAATATATGTTTCTTACAAAAAAACGGTTCGTTATCTCTAGTTCATTTATTGTAATTGCATCACTTTGCGCGATTACTTTATTAACAAAGCAAAATACAAAACTAGATTCCTCACTTTCAAGTATAGAAACAGAAACGATTACCCTTTCATCAAGCAATAAAGAAGAAACTCAAACCTTTCGTTCATCTTCATTTAATAACTCAACTGTATTCAGAGGCGATACTGGTACAGGCTTTGACTTTAGTGGCCAAGGTGACTTACATATTACAATTAAAAATACTAGTACAAACAGTTTTACCTATTCAATTAAATTCAAAGAAGATCGTTTAGTCAAACACACGTTACAGCCAAATGAAAGTGAATCCTTTCCTTTACGTTCACTCATCGCCAATCCTTTACCAGGTGAGTATTCATTATTTGCACATAATCAAGACGGTTCTGAAAGTAGTATGAATCTTGAAGTACAGCCACAATAGAACAAAATAAAAAGGCTATCCTCTTATCAAAAGAATAGCCTTTTTATTTTGTAAAACGAGAATTCCCTCTTCTTTGAACAATGACATAATACATGGAATTATATAAGCGATTCAACATAGAATACCGATTCACCGACAACGAAAAGCCTGTTCCTGAACGGAACAGACTTTATATTTCTTCATTACGACCGAAACGCCGCATCCGCCAGCATAGACAGTGTTACATCATCCATCGGCGGATTGTGTAGTCCTGCTCTTACGTTTAAATAATAACGATGAAGCGGATTTTTTTCTGATAAACTTTTCGCCCCGACAATACGCATTGCTTTATCTACAATAGATATCGCCGCGTTCGTTACAATATATTTTGCAGCTGCTAGTTCGGCTTGCAATGATAATTTATCTTCTGCCTCATCGTATTTTTTCGCAATTTGATATAAAAAGACACGAGCTTGCATAAGCTCAAGTTCTAATTCTCCAACTAACCTTCTAACATTCGGTAATAAACTTATAGAATGATTTAAACTGTTTGGCTTGTATGATACCGCAAACTGAATTGCATAATTTCTTGCTGATTGTGCAATTCCTAAATAACATGCTGGTATATGTAGCAACCAGCCAATACCCTTAGCTTTAACTTTTGAACCCTTTATATCAGTGAAAAAGCGATCTGGTATCTCTACATTTTGTAAAACGAGATCATGGCTCGCAGTTCCTCGCATTGCGATGCTATCCCACGTTTCTTCAATTGTCACGCCTTGCGTATTCTTTGGAATGACAAACTCTCCGATATCTTCCTGGCCTTCAATACTTGCTGAAATGATAAAATAATCAAGTACTGGTGCCATTGTCGTAAACGTTTTTCTTCCATTTATAATCCACTTCTCACCTTTTTTGACAGCTAACGTCTCTGGTTTCCCGCCGCGCGTAGGACTACCTGTATTCGGCTCTGTCGCTGCTCGATTAAAAAGCGCACCATTACGTACTTCTTCACAAAACCAAGTGAACATTTCCTCATTCCAAGAACGATTTTCAGCCAATTCCTTTACAATGCCAAGGTGCCATCCAATCGATAATGCGGTAGCACCGCAGCCTTCTGCTATTTTCTCTTGAAATAAAACGAAGTCATATAAAGAAATCGCATTGCCTCCCCATTCTTTTGGCAACGTTAATTTCGTATATCCGATATCTTTCAAATTATTAATATTTTCATACGGAAATGATCCTAATTCACTTAGTTGATGCTCCCTTTCCATGAACTTCGGAATCAATTTATTTATTTTCTCAATAACTAAAGATTGTTCTTCTGTTTCAACAAATGAGAGTGCCATACATAATCTCCTTTATGTCCGATTCAAAAACCGTTCATTTTGTCATTATGATTATATGAAGTTACTTCTCTATTGTTTCACTATTCCGATAAAAATACAATGCTTTTGAACAATAAGAAAAGTTCCTATAAAAAGGATAGGTTCTTTTCTTATATTAATCCCCTTTCAATGCCTTTAATGGCAAAGAGGTTACATATCCAATATACGAGCATAATTCTTTAAAAAAGAATGGAATCTCTGTATCTAACGTTTTATACGCTGACGTTGGAGTTGGTGATGCATACGCTTCAATTTTAATATGTTTTGCAATTCTCATCGCACGTTTCATATGAAGTGGATCACTTACAATCGTATATGTGCGTATTCCGTTCTCTATTCCAACTTGCTTTGCATTCTTTAAATTATCCTCTGTGAAAAGGGATTTTGTTTCAATTAAAATATCCTCTTCTTTTACACCATGTTTCATTGCATACACTCTAGCAGTACGAGCTTCTTCAAGCTCTGCCTCAAACTTTGTACCACCTGTGAAAATAATCTTTTTAATATTACCGTTCTTATATAATGAAATTGCATGATTAATTCTTTCTTTAAATACAGGAGATGGTTTTCCGTTCCATGAAGCTGCTCCCAGCACGATACCAGCATCTGTCTTCACACCATCATCTGTTTTAAAGCGATAACTCCAAATATCGTAAGCTGCATAACTTACATATAAAATAATAGAACAAATCATAAGCAAGAATACTTGCAAGATTCTTCTTTTCTTACTTTTCTTATTTTCTTTCATTTATAACTGCCTCCGTACATCATCCATACTTCTATATAAAAACGTATATATCAAATCATTTTGTTTGAATTTGTTTAAAAGAAGGAATTTTTCTTATCATATATATGCATTAAAGGGTTTTCATTTAAAATTGAGGATTATCAATTCATTTTTCGTTTGCGGTTTTCATTACATTTATGTAATTTATAAGTTTATTACCATACAACTACATTGTAACGAATTTTTTATCATAATGGAATGATGAAACAAAAGTAAATAAAAGAAGTAACTGTTTTGTAAGAAAAAAGGTATATTTTTCAACTAGACGATCAATACACCTTTCTTAATATGAATTATCGTTTTTCTTTATATGAATCTAATTTTTCTAATAACCTTTCCTTTACAGCTGGCCATTCATTTGCAATAACACTATATACAACTGCATCTCTAACATGCCCACTCGGTAATTTCCTTTCGTTTCTAAGTACACCCTCTTTTACTGCGCCGAGTCTTTCAATTGCTCTTTGTGCTTTTTCATTTCGTGCATCCGTCTTAATTTGTACTCTCCGCATATACAATTTTTCAAAAGCATATTGTAATAACATATACTTACATTCTGTATTCATACTCGTACGCTGTACACTCGGGTCATACCACGTTTGCCCTAATTCCACTGTCTTATCTTCAACTGAAATGTTATATAAGCGTGTACTCCCTACTATTTCATTTGTCTTTTGATCCACAACAACAAATGGCAAATCCTTCCCTGCCCCATAAGCTTTTATCGCCTTTTGAACATATTGCTGCATATCTTGAACAGTATCCATTTTAGAGATTAAATACGCCCAAATATCTCGATTTCCTTCCACGATTGAAAACATTTTTTCGACATCATTGCTATCCATTAACCGTAACTTTGCTCTTTCGTGAATCATTTCCATTTGTAAGCCCCCTTTGTTGTAACTATATCATACTCTATCAATGTTATATTGTTATATAAGAACATAAAAATGTTTTATATTGAGGAATAAAATATATCTTTAAAATAAAAAATGCGATGCCTTTATTCAAGCATCGCACTCATAAATTGAATTGAAATTTACTTCTTTTCCATTACCGCAAAATAATTATTTTCGCTATCTGCAAAATTAAATATTCTACCTGAAGGCATATTTACAATTTCTCCAACTGTAACGTTTTTGTTTACTAAATCACTATATAAACGATCGAATTCTTTTGAGAAGAACATTAAAGAAGGTGTACCAAGATTTAACTCCGGCTGCATTTTAGCAATTAGCTCCTTATTATGGAGAATAATACTTGTTTCAGCTTCTTTAGTTGGAGCAATTTCAATCCATCGCATTCCTTGACCGTTATCTTCCTCTGAAATTACAATAAATCCTACTTTTTCTGTCCAGAATTCCTTCACTTCATCTTGGTTATTTACATACAACATGATTTGACCAACATTATTAATCATTTATTTTAACGCTCCTTTATAAACAATTTTTATTAAACTCCATACACTTACACCTAATTATCACCGAAAATAAAGTTGCGGTACAAAAATCTATTTCAGCGACTCCAATCGCTCGTTCAAACGATCCCAAGTTTCGGTGATACCTTGTAGCATGCCCATGTCCATAACGGTCTTAAGGGCTGCTTCGGAAACATATTCAGCACGGTTTATTAGCTTTGTCTTTCCACCTAAATCGATGAATTCCAATGTCATCTCGGTTGACGGCATAGAATCATTTACATTGCCTTCAGCATCCGAAAAGTAATCGGTGTAGACAATTTTCTCTGGCTCAATAATTTCTTTATAAACTGCTTTCCCCCATGATTCCATACCAAAAAATTGCCCCAGGTTCTGATCGACACACTTCATACAGTAATGCCAAACGCCTCCCGGACGGAAGTCGACAGTGCATGCTGGAATTTCCCAGCCCCTTGGTCCCCACCAGTGTTTCAAATGCTCTGCTTCTTTAAACATACTGAATACAAGATCACGTGGTGCATCGAAAACACGCTCCAGTACTAATACTCGATCGTTCTCTACTCTTGATACCATTGTATTGTTTGACATGTTAATTCCTCCTTAAATATGAACTGATTTTATAACTTTTCCTTTTTTTGCAATTCCTTCAAATACTCATCTAAATTATCGAATCTCTCTTCCATCACACGCTTAAATGACTGCACCCAACAATCAAGTGCTTGGAAAGGCTCAGGTCGGAGCTTGTAAATCCGGCGATTAGCTTCAGCCTGCACTTCCACAATCCCTGTATCGCTTAACACTTTTAAATGTTTCGAAGTTTGTGGTTGCCTTAATCCCAAATGTTCGGCGATTTCCCCAACGGTTAAGGGACCGTCACGCAAGAGTTCAACGATATTCATACGATTCGGTTCAGATAAAGCGCTCAACGTCGTCATATTCACGCCCGGAATTTTCCCCGACATATCACTCACCTCGTTAAGTGATGGTCTCCGGTTATAACACATCAATATCATCACTAATATTATTTTCCTGTTGAATCGATTATAACCAAAGAGGAATATTCCCGTCAAGGAATATTCTAAAACTAAAGTAATACCACATCGTTACTTAATAATACGAATGGATTAAAAACATTTCACAAACCTATGTTTTACGATAAAGTGGTGCTTTAGTCAGTGGGTTTTGGAACGATTTTCGCGAAGGCTTTGTTTTTATTTGGTCCAAGAAAGCTTTAACACTTTTAATACTATTTAACGCTACAGTATTTTTTGTCATCTTTTTATTTGATAGTTTAGGTCTTTTATTGGTATGTTCTTTCTACTTTTCGCAAATTATCCCTTAAATTATATCGGTATAATTGTTATACTGAATATTGGAATATATTTAAGGAGTTGTTTTTATTTGTTAACTGTATTTATGTTTTTATTTTTGCTACTTTCTATTAGTGCGATAGTAGCTTTAGTGGTAGGTCTTATTAAGCCGGGAAGAGTGATCCGTTGGGGTGCTACTCGTACTCGCCGCCGGGTATTATTAATTACAGTACCTACTATTCTTGTTTCGTTTATATTCGCTAGTTATTTCGCTTCTAAATCTATTACACCGGAAGAAAAATTAGCTATGGATAAAAAAAGAGAAGAACAACAAATAGCTAAAGAGCAAGAAAAAAAGAAAAAAGCTGAAGAGAAAAAAATCCAGCAAGAAAACGAAAAGAAAGAAAAAGAAGAAAATGAGCGTAAACAAAAGGAAGCTAAAGAAAAAAAGGCCCAAGAAGAAGCTGAGGTTAAAGTTAAAAAAGAGGCTGAAGAACAACAAAAACAAGCTGAATTAGAAAAGAAAAAGCAAGAGCAACAAGAGAAGAAAGCTCAAGAAGAAGCTGAGGCTAAAGTTAAAAAAGAGGCTGAAGAACAACAAAAACTTGCTCAAATAGAGAAAGAAAAAGAACAACCCAAAACACCAGCTACTCCGAATGGCACTAAAGCAGATGTAAATGGTGGCTCTTATTCGAAAGATGCGATTAAAACCACCCTTAATCGTTTAAATGATAATATTAATTCTTGGAAAACTATGAATGGTGGAAAGTTAAATACACATGATGTAGTAGCTATTAATAGTGATTTGAAATTTGTTCTTGAGCATGTTCAAGATTTAGAATCTGATATAGGTAGTAATAGTCAAATAGAACAATTTAAAAGGGCTATCAATGCTCATATCAATGCATTTGAACAAGGATCTGTAAATAACATTTCTAAGTTACTTATCCAAGCGAACGCTTTATAATAAAGAAGGACCCTTTATAGAAGGGTCCTTCTTTATTATAGATTTATCTCTTTAAAACTCAGAAATAACTGTTCCCGCATTTATATAACACATGTATATTACTAATATTTTTATCACAAATATTGATTTTCAAATCTACTTTTTATATGTTTCCAACTTTCCCCTTTTGATAATATCTTTCCTTTTTAAAGCAACAAATAAGCAATCGGCGTAATAATAAGCAACGTTAAAATCGTTCTTTGCACATATAGAATAATAAGCTCAGATACTTTTAACGGAATATCTGTTGATAATATACAAGGAATTGAAGCGGAGAAAAACAAAATAGATGATACCGAAACAACCGCAATAACAAACTTTGTCACAAGCGGTGCACTTACAACTAAAAGAGAAGGTAAAAACATTTCTGCAATACCAACTGATACTGCTTTAGCAGCTAGGTCTGCTTCTGGAAGTTGTAAAGCCCATGTAAATGGATAAAAAATATAACTAATCCAATCAAATATTGGCGTAAACTTTGCTAAGACGATACCAATTAATCCTACTGACATAATTGATGGTAAAATCCCCATCGTCATTATAAATCCGTCTTTTAAATTCACTGCGATATTTTTCATAATACTTGGCGCAGACTTCGATACTTCTAATGCATCTTCCCAAGCTCGCTCTAACATTTTCTCTTTATAAACGGGCTCTGGGAACCCTTCTTTCGTAATATATGTATCTGGTTTTCTACTAAGAGGTGGGATTCTTACGGTGATAGCGGTCACGATGAATGTTACAACAAGAGTAGTCCAAAAGTAAACATTCCATAAATGCATAATGTCTAATGTTTTTGCGATGATGATCATAAATGTAGCGGATACTGTAGAAAAACCTGTAGCGATAATTGCTGCTTCTTTCGTCGTATACTTTCCTTCTTTATACACTCGATTCGTAATAAGAAGTGCAAGCGAATAACTTCCCACAAAGGAAGCCACCGCATCGATTGCTGATCGCCCAGGTGTTTTCCATAACGGTCTCATAATTGGACGACAAAACGTGCCAATAAACTCAAGCAATCCGTACCCGACTAATAACGCTAAAAAAGCCGAGCCGATTGGAACGAGTAAACTTACTGATATAACTAACTTCTCATACAAAAACGGTCCAACATCTGGCGCAAAGAACCAAGCTGGTCCTACTTTCAAACAATATAATACGCCAAAAACAACACCTACTACTTTTAAAATAGAAAAACAAATGTCTACAATAGATGCATTCCATTTCTTCGTATAAAATGGATAAATCGCACCCATTGCCATAACAAGTAGTGCGTAATAAGGTACTACCGAAGGAACCGTAGCTCTTATCCACGATACGATATGATCAATCATAATAGACGAAGCACCGTTTATCGTAACAGGAACAAAAAACATAAACACACCAACTAGACTAGCAAGTATAAACCGAAGTATAATCCCCTTCTCTCGCCCTGTCTTAATTACATTCCTTTTTAATTCAATTTCACTCAAAATTCGACACCTCCTATTATCTAAATATTCTGTATAATTACATTAAATCCCTTCTTTTAATTCCGAATATTTAATCATGCAAAAAAGCCTATTTTGAAATATACAATCAAAATAAGCTTTTTCTATTACCTCTTATAATCATCCACAATTACTTGAATTACACGATAAGATTCTTCTGCTACTTTCTCATTACTATCCCTATTCGCATCATATGTAATTAACGCCTTCCAAAGCGCCCATCCTCTCGCTCTATTCCACGTTTCTTCATCCATGCGCAATACTTCCTTAAATACCTTTCTACTACTCTTATCCAAAAATGTCCATGCCATCGCTGCATCACAAGCCGGATCGCCTACTCCTAAAATACCAAAATCAATTACGGCGCAAAGCTTTCCGTCCTTAACGAGTAAATTTCCTGGTGCAACATCTCCATGAACCCAAACTGGTTTACGCTCCCACGTTGACCTAAGTGCTAAATCCCAAAGATGCTGTAATAATGTCTCATCAAAAACATCCTTATTATTTTCGATAGCACCTCTCGCCTCTTCATCATATACAGATATAAGCCCACCTCGGTAAAAATTATGTGCTCCAGCTATCGGTCCGTTACTCGCATCAATGGATTGCAATTCTATTAAAAATGCTCCTAAGTCCGCCGCAAATTCATTTAGGTCACGGACATTTTGTTTCGTAACAGTATCTCCTTCTATCCACTTATTAATAGACCAAGGCCACGGATACTCTTCAGATGGATTTCCTTTCGCAACTGGTGTAGAAATCGGTAAAGAAAGATTCTTACTTAATAGAGGTAACCACTTATTTTCTTTCTCTACTTGTGGTACATATGCCGCGTCACTTGGCAATCTTACACTCATCTCATCCCCTAGATGAAACGTTCTATTATCATGCCCACTAAACTTTACAGGCTTCACTTCTAAATGGGCCCATTCTGGAAATTGTGCCCCTACTAACCTTTTAACTAAATCAGCATTAATATGATTCATTTCCTTCCCCCTTTATATACCTATCACACGGATAAACGCGTTCTACCGTCATTTTCGTCTGTAACATATTCAACATAAAACCCTTGATCAATTGCGTTTTCATACATCAATTCAATCGCTTCTTGGTCTTTAGCGTAAACTGTGACGTATGTACAATCCGCAACTAGTAAAACTAATTCACACTTACTCTCTTTAAATTCTTCATATGTTTCAATATCTACTACTTCCTCTCCTTTTGGATACGCTTTTAAATCTGCAAAAATAACATAATATATATTGTCTTTAAATAATCTTTTCAAATCTGATCCTTCCACTATACTTGGTTCTTCTGGAAATAATGCCTCATCCAATCCACCACGTGCTACTAAGTATGACTCCTCACTCCCCATCCACCAATTAAATGAAGAAATATCAATCGACTTTAACACTTTCCAAAGTAAATTATCATATTCATTTGGAATATCTACTGTAATTCCTCTTTTCATTTGTTTGCTCCTCGCTTATTTATTTTCGTTTTCATTTCATACATTATATACCTAATTCAACTACTATATTTTGTCGATACCTATGTAACTTGTATTTCACCGCGAAAAAACCGTCCCACTACTTATGAAACGGTTTCTTTCTATTTATATTCAAGTTTTCCATTCAATTATTGCACTGCGTTTTAAAATAATTTCTAATATGTTCAGCACATCAGCCATTCATTTTTAACACTCACTTCGTTTTCACAAAATAATATAAAAACCACACCGCATGATTTTGTTCATCTGCAGCTATTCTGCGCAATAACTCTTTCATAGATGCATCTGCTGCCTCATCTGAAATTTCTAAGTAAAAATCTACGGTCTTTTGCTCATCTTGTATAGCGAACTCTAATCCCTGTAAGTACGTATTAGGGCAATTTTCCGTAATCTGTGGTTTCGGCTGTCTGCCAGTTAAATTCGTATAGATTTGTACAAAATGATGAAAATGCCTTATTTCATCATTACGGATTTCAAGAATTTGTTTTTGTTCTACTTGATTTGGAGCCATGTTAGCTAATTTTGCATAGCAGCTTATAGCGCTATACTCTCCGTTTATAGCTTTTTCAATATCACTAATTAGCTTATCATTCTGTCTATACCAATCATCATAATTCGAATTATACATCGTATCCCCTCCGTTATTTCACATAACATTTTATGCATTTCGAAATAGTAGGAGCATGTATACATAAAGGGACAGCAAATACTAGTTCTTCACTCACCTTTAAAACATCGAAAAAGCCTATCTATCATTGAATTATTTCCCTATCGATTTCATCACAAAAAACCGTTTCACTACGAGTGAAACGGTTTTTATTTTTAAGCATTTAATTCCGTTTTATGCCCCTTTACCGCACTACGTTTTAAAGCACTTCCTAGTATGATAAACATACTTACTACTCCAATCCAAACGAGCACTGTAGTAGGAGTATTCCAAGTTAACCCTTTCCCAAAGAAGAATATCTCCCTGAGACCTTCTATCATAAATCGCATCGGTAACCAGGAGTAAATCCAGTCTTGATAAAATGGAGACATCATTTCAGGCGCTAGCGCCAATAGCGGTGCACCAAAGAAAAGTAACAGTGCAAATAACCCGATTCCCTTTAAACCAACTAATGAAAGCACCGCAGAAATCATTAAGAAGAAACAAAAAGAAGTAATGGATAAGAACAAAGCCGTATCCGTGAAATTCGGGATATTTAATCCTACCATTCCATCCGCAATCCATGTAAGACCAAATCCAATTACAAGTGTAGTAATTGCTCCTGTTACTATTTGTTTTAGTTTTAATACAAAGTTTTCTTTTCTTGTACCCACTTGCATTTTACTTATCGCAATAAAGATAATTGCTGCGCTCGCTAAACTTGCAATCCATAACGGCTGGAATAAAGACATTGGCGAGTTACCGTTCGCACTATTTTTGCCGATTTCATTCACATTTGTCACTTTCTTCGTAATAGGTGTTACTACATTTGAAACTTGGTCTGCTGTTAATGTAGCTCCTTTTGCTTTTAATCCTTCTAATAGTTGTGTACGAACAGTATTGTTCATATTATCAACGATCGCATTTAACATTTGTCCTGCCATAGTTGATGCTGCTGTATTCATTCCTTGATTGATGAATATTTCTACCTCTGGCGAAGATGGCTGTGGTGTTCGTAATGATGCTTGTTTTGTGCTAAATTCTTTCGGAATAACCAATGCTGCATAATATTCTTGATTATTTAAGCCTTTTTGAACTGCTTCTTTATTTTGTACTTCTACCCACTTTACCGCAGGTTCTTCCTCTGATTTTGATGTCTTTTTCATATTATCAACAATCGTTTGCCCCATATTCATCTTCGGTTGATTCGGAATTTCTACTCCTTGATCCTCATTTACAATTGCAATTGGTAAGTTTTTCGGCTTAGGTTGAACGGTTGGAAATAATGTTAATGAAAAAATAAAAACAACAAGTAGTGCAATAACTGGAGATAACAATAAAAGTTTGTTTTTAAACATTTTCTTTTCTCCTCCTTTAATTTGATTTATAATAACCAACAACGTGTTGTTTATTTATATTTGAATTATATGTTCGAGTTGAACCTTATACAATAATCAAAAATCGTGAATGTGTCGGTTATAAGACACATCCTTGAAATGTGTTGGCTAAAATTAAGGAGGGACATACTTTGCGCGATAGTAATTTAGATTTACGTGTTATTCGTACGAAAACTGCCATACGAAATGCATTAGTGGAATTAATTGAGGAAAAAGGTTTTGACGCCATTACAGTGAAAGATATTACTACGAAAGCAAACATAAATCGTGGTACATTTTATACACATTACCAAGATAAATTTGATTTAATGACAAAATGCCAAGAAGAAATTATGTATGAATTTTCTAGCATTGCTAAACAGAGATTACCGGAAGTTATTGCTGATCTTGGATCAAGCCCTTCCCCAACAATGCCGTTTATACTTATCGCTTCTATTCTTGAATTTCTAAATGAAAATAGTGATTTTATGAAAGCTGTACTAAGCCCAAAAGGAGATTTATCTTTCCAAACGAAACTGAAAGACTTTATGTGGAAAACACTATTTGAAGATACGAATGGTCCTCTCATTAATAAGGAGAATTTACTTGTCCCAAGCCAATACTTAGCTTCTTATATGGCATCTGCTCATATAGGTGTCATCCAACAATGGTTAAATAATGGACAAAAAGAAACACCTGAGGAGATTGCTCGTATTTTATCAACAATCGCAGTTCATGGACCTTTTTATGCGGCTGGTTTAAAGAAATAAGTCCGCTATATAATAAAAGATCATCCACTATAATAGCGGATGATCTTTTATTTCATTACAACACTTCAATATACCCTTCTGTTCCATGTACCCGGATTCGTTGTCCGTCTTTTATTAATTTCGTAGCATTCTCTACTCCGACGACTGCTGGTAATCCATATTCACGTGCAATAACTGCTCCATGCGTCATGAGTCCACCAACTTCAGTGACTAACCCTTTTATAGACACAAACAATGGTGTCCAGCCAGGGTCAGTAAAAGCAGTAACTAATATATCTCCATCTTCTAAATTCGCATCTTCCATGTTTAAAATAACGCGCGCTCTCCCCTCAATCACTCCAGAAGAAACAGGCAGACCTACTATCGCTTCGGCCGGGAGATTTTCTCGTTTGTACTTACCTGTAATGATTTCTCCATCAGACGTGATAACACGAGGAGGCGTTAGTTTTTCATATAATTTGTACTCATTTTTCCGTTTATTAATAACCTCGTAATCCAGTTTATTCGCGCGGACAACTTCGTGAAGTTCTTCAAAAGTTAGATAGTATATATCTTCTATTTCATGAATAACGCTATTTTGCACGAGTTGCTCGGCTTCTTTCAATATTGCCTGCTTATATATGAAATAGCGATTAATCATACCGTATTTTGGATATTCACGATAACCGATAAAATTTCGGATGTTACGAATCATTCGCTTCGTCTCTTCTACTTTTTGTTTACCATCCGGCAAATGCTGCAATCGATCTACTAACTCCTCTTCTTTTTTCAAAGCTTCTTGCAGTCCTTCTTCAAACTTCCGCTTACTCGCCCCCGCTTCAAAGTCTCTTATATTATTTAAAATCATCGGGATAATTGTAGTTGGCTTTTCACTCCAGCGCGTTTTCGTAATGTCAATTTCTCCGCTACATCTCATTCCGTATTTATTTAGAAAAGCATAGATTGCATCTCGTGCTTTATCCCCGCCTTCAAACTTAACTAGCTCATCTAAAAAGCCATCATCTTCTACATGCTGTAAATACGCAATGACTTTTGGATATGGCCTAATCGCATCTGCAACGTCCAGTAATGCTAAACCCATTTCTGACGTAATATTATTTTGTACGGATTGAGAAAGCGTGTCTGCTGCATTTTTTTCACCTAGCCATTGCTCCATCTTTTCATTGATCCATGTTGAAGCATCCATACCTGCCATAATGACGGCTATACTTTGTGGGTTGAATAATACTGTTCTTAATTGCTGGATGTCTTCCAAAATAAAATCAAATACATCCACCCCTGATTTTGTTTGCATGTTTCGTTTTAACTCTTCAAGTGATGCTTGACTAGTCTTTATTACATCCATAACGATTGCCGGATCGTTTTCGATTTGTGGTTGCGAGCTTGCAGGTGGTCCACTTTTACCAACACTCTTTTCTTTTTCATCATCTGGTAACAATTTAATAAAATCATCTCGCTCGACTACAGTTGTTAATGCATCTCGTATGAGCGGATCAGATTTTCCTAAAGTGTTTATTAAGAAATCTCTGCTAGCAGGTGAAGCTAATCTTTGTGTAGCATCAACAAATAGCCTGCCTCCCGCTTTACGCATAGGAGCACTAGTCGTTAACAGGAAAAAAGATAATCCTAGTGGTTTCATCGCATCGGTCATCATTTGCTGATGACCAACCGATATATACACATGATTTCCCTGATCATTTGCTTCTGGAATTGGATACAAAGTCGTAATCGGCCTGCTTTGGACAATATAAAATGCATCATCCACTAAACACCATTCAATATCTTGCGGACAACCAAAATAAGCTTCAATCTGCCTTCCGATGCGTGCTAGTTGTATTATTTGTTGTTCCGTAAGTGTTTGAATCTTTTGCTGAGCCGGCTCAATCTGCCCTGTCTCTGTTGCGCCCTCTTTTAAAGCATAAATAGCTAATTTTTTAGTTGCAATCATCTTTCCGGTGATTTCGCCTTCTTTTACTTTATAATTATCAGCACATACTAAGCCAGAGACTAAAGCCTCACCAAGCCCAAAACTGGCATCAATTGATAGCACCTTTCGGTTAGAAGTAATTGGATCAGCAGTAAATAAAATGCCTGAAGCCTGCGGGAAAACCATTCTTTGAACGACAACACATATAGAAACTTGATTATGTTCAAAATCATTTTGCATCCGGTAAATGACTGCTCGCTCTGTAAATAAAGACGCCCAGCACTTTCTTACATGCTGCAAAATCGCTTCTTTTCCGATTATATTTAAATACGTATCTTGTTGACCAGCAAACGAGGCATATGGTAAATCTTCAGCAGTAGCACTAGAACGCACGGCATACGCATGTTCATTTCCAAAACGTGAGAGATAATAAGCCGCAGCTTCCACTACATCAGAAGGAATTTCTACTTTCATAATCGTTTCTCTAATCTTCTTACTGATTTCACCAATTTGAGCCCGCTCTTCCATTTTTAACTTTGTTAGCTGCTGCAACAAAGTTTGAAGCTCTTCATTTTGCTCGATAGCCTTTTCATAGCCTACCGTTGTAACACAAAAACCTTCTGGCACTTGTATCCCTTGAATGTTGGATAACTCTCCTAAATTCAATCCTTTTCCACCGACAAGCGAAAGCTGCGTTTTTTCTATTTCCTGAAAATCGAGAACGAAAAAACTCATTTAACATCTCTCCTTACTGTGCATGTGTTCTTGATTGTAGCAGTAGTAAATGAGAATAAACAGTCTATTTCGAACGTGATTTACATGATATAATTAAGTTAGGAAGAGATATTTCCCCCTCTAATTCACCTCAATTACATCACCAAGCTTAAACATTCTTTTATTATGAAAAACATCCGTAATCCGATCCGATCCGTACAAGTAATCGTCTCATTTATTGGATTAATATCAACTACTGTTATGTAATTTTTATATAGATAGCAATCCTTATAATATGTAAGTAAAATCTCTTCTTCACCTAAATATGAAATTAACAGCTTATTTTCAATCTTTTCTTTTGCATCTTGCGTTACGATTGGACGTGGGACTTTCGTTTGTTCACTTATAATTTCTTTAATAACTGCGAACTGTTCTGGCATACTGGCCGTTCGTTATCAAGACCTACATTGTAAAAAGTCATAAAAAATAAAGGGCGATACATATTAGTCATGACTAATATGTATCGCCCTTTTACTTCATGTTCAATTTCAAACGAATAAAGCCATTAATATTAAATCTTGATAGCCATCATCCAATTTTACACCCTTTGCTTTTCTACCCTCTTCAAAAAATCCTAGATTCTTATATAACTGGATTGCACCTAAATTATCTTCCATTACCTCAAGGCAAACCTTTTCAATCTTACTGTTATTTTTAGCCCAATTGATTAACGTTTCTAGAAGAGCTCTTCCAATACCATAATTTCGATATTCAGGTAGTATGGTCATCGCAAAAGCCCCTTGATGACTAATTTTTTCTTTGTTTCCGTTCTTAAAATCGATTGTACCGACTAACTTACCATCAACTTCAGCAATAAACTGTACATAATTTGGATTTTTATGATAAGCTTTTAACGTTTTTTGAATAGCATCAACACTCATCTTTTTTACATCCTCAACCGTACTTAACATGTATGGAGCGTTTGTTAAAGCCTTTGAAGCAGAATTTAGCATTCTTTCTGCATCCTGTTCTTTAGCTTCTCTAATTATTACTGTTTTTCCATCCTTAGATTTATAAGTAAAAACATTAGTTGATAATATATTACACACACCCTTTCGGAATATAATTAATCGGATTTTTTAACTATTCCACAATTCTTAAGTAAGGGAAAGTCGTGTCACCTTTTTCTGCAATTGCTCTCCTTTAACTTAATAACAATTATTTCAAATATTTTTAATTTTAACAAGATTTTATTCCATTATATGACCCGTTTGTTGAACAAGTAGGAAACGGATTGCCCTCAGGTTTTTTTATAGACTTCTGCATAAGCAAATTTTAACTGCTCACGTAGTTCTTTATTTTCCTCATCTAATTTCTTAATTTTACGTTTTAATGAAGCAATAATGGCGTCCTTATTGTTTTCATCCGTTTCCCGTTTAATTTGCTTTTTGGTAGAAACTTGGGCTTGTTGCTGACGTAAGGATTCAATCCGTTCACGCATTCCGGTATTCTTGTAGAACGTTGCTTTAGCAACACCTGCCTCACTTGCTACGCTATTAAAATTGATGTTCTGATTAGCTCGCACGGGTTACTCGCAAACAAATGGATACTTGCGGTCATATCCATGAAAAACTCATCTATTCCGTTGTCAATATTATTTCTCACTTAAATACACTATTTGAATTTTTAAGTATAACTTCATTTTAAAAGGTCCGGTGTTTAAAGAGCAGTAATAGCATTCGAAATTTACGTACACTTTGCAAAAAATGTCACGTTCTATGTGCAGATCACTTAAACTCTTTAAAGAGCGGAGTAATAACAACTGATTGACGTCGATATTTTTAGGAAGTAGACTAACTATTAACGATATTCTTTTTACTTACTAAAAAAGAATGATTCAAAATTCAATTTATGTTATGTACTTATAAAAAAGATTTGATATACGATATGGGTATATAAACCCATGCAGTATTAAAATAAAAATACACCTTCAATAAATGAAGGTGTATTTTTTCATTTCTATCGCTTTTAAATGAGTTATTACATTGGTTAATTTGATTTATAAATATTAAAACCTCATTTGAGACTTGTATAAAGATCAAAATAGTAACCTAAAATGCATTTAATTAATGCCTAATCCTGCACTTGCATAACCCGTAATAGTATTAACAAGTGAAATACCAGAAGCTGTGGCAGAAAAAACTAATAAAAGCCTTGTTGCTGGGGTTACCGGAATATTCAATCCTGTTATTATCCCAGATGATATAGTTCCTAGAGATAATGCACCCGTTAAAGGGGGGGCTAAAGTAACTATTGCCCCTGGAATCGGGCTAAAAGTATTATCTGGGGTAGTTGACTGATACAATTGCGCAGTTAATGCCACTGTCGTACCAACCAAGCTTAATGCGACAGTAATACTAAAATATGCTGCTAACGAAGTAATGGTACCACTACGCGGCATTGAAAATGCAAAATTTATAATGGGTCCTAATGCCGTACCAGTCAAATCAATATTCCCACCAACAAGCGATATACCTGTTGCTGAATTCCCAAATCCAACTAAACTTGTTGTCCCTATCAGTCCACCCACAATTGTAGTCAGAATTACCGGACCACCAGAAGCAAATGGTATAATCGCTCCGCTTCCTGTTGAACCGGTACTTCCGGTTGCTCCCGTTCCTCCCGTTGGTCCTGTACTTCCGGTTGTTCCCGTTGCTCCCGTTGGTCCTGTACTTCCGGTTGTTCCCGTTCCTCCTGTTGAACCCGTACTTCCGATTGCTCCCGTTCCTCCTGTTGAACCCGTACTTCCGATTGCTCCCGTTCCTCCTGTTGAACCCGTACTTCCCGTATCTCCCGTTGGTCCTGTACTTCCGGTTGCTCCCGTATCTCCTGTCGGTCCTGTATTTCCGGTTGCTCCCGCTCCCGTTGGTCCTGTACTTCCGGTTGCTCCCGTATCTCCTGTCGGTCCTGTATTTCCGGTTGCTCCCGCTCCTGTTGGACCCGTACTTCCCGTTGCTCCCGTATCTCCTGTTGCTCCCGTACTTCCCGTTGCTCCCGCTCCTGTTGGACCCGTACTTCCCGTTGCTCCCGTATCTCCTGTTGCTCCCGTACTTCCC